>NZ_JBFUDR010000072.1:0-22648 GCF_056404615.1 Massilia sp. P2_C2
GACGAGGACGAGGCCGAGATGGGCTTCCTGCTGTCGCAGGTGGCGGGCGCGCAGGCCGTCGGCGGCGTCACCGTCGACCAGCTGAAGCATCTGCTGGGCCGCCTGGTCGAATTGCACGAAGAATTCCGCGACGCCATCGCGTCCGGTTCCGAATTCCGCCTGCGCGCGTCGCAGGCGAAGTGGCACATGGCGTGCGACTGGGTGGAGAAGGGGTCCGTGATCCTGCGCGCCATCACGTCCGACGAGCGCGCCGACTCCGCCACGCACCGCGCAGCGCAGGCGATCGGCCGCGCCCAGTCGCAGCTCTTGAACATGCAGGGCATGTTCTCTCGCGCGCTGAACCAGATCGAGCGCCAGCGCGTGCACCTGGGCCAGTCCGGCCTGTCGACGACGGACATCAAGCGCTGGCTGCTGGCGCACGACGACCTCGCGAGCCTGGCCGAAGGCGCGATCGACCGTCCGGTGGTGCCGCTGTTCACGACGCCGGCCGAGATGATCGACGTGGCCGAGACAGAGCTCATGATGGAGCGCGCCGTGAACGTGGCGCCGGGCGGCCTGCCGAACGGCGAAGACGCGCCGCTGACGATCAACGACAACCCGGCGATGCAGGCGGAGCTGGACGACTGGATCAGCCGCCTGGCCGATTTCGCCAACCTGGACAACTTCCCGGTCATGGCCGAGGGCGCACCCAGGAGCGTCCCGATCCAGGAATCGCTGCTGCCGGCCACCTTCGCCCTGGCGTCGTACCGCGCCTCGCTGCTGCCGCTGCTGGGCGATCCGGCCGAGGCGAACCTGCAGGGCCCGACCGCCGCACTGGCGCGCCTGCCGGTGCGCTTCGACTCGGCCGACGAACTGGTCCCGCTGGACGACCCGCACATCGCTGCGATCTCGCGCGCGACCCTCTCACTGAACCTCGATCTACCGAGCACCCCGGAAAGCAAGACGCAAGATGAATGACGACGCCCAAATCCTGATCGCGCGACTGCTCACGCACCAGACCCTGCGCCGCGACGACAAGATGGTCAAGCGCGCGCTGTCCGACGACCAGTTCCGCGCCGAGGTCGACAAGCGCCTGCTCGAATGCGGGCTGAAACTGCTCGACAACGTGTACGCCGACCACGTCACGCTGGCCCTGCACCGCAACGTCGAACCGAAGATCTTCGGCGCCAAGGACATCTGGCAGAACAATAATTTCGGCCTCACGCGGGACGGCGTGGCGCTGCTCGTCGTGCTGTGGGCGCAGATCATCCTGCCCAAGCGCCAGCGCCAGGAAACCCACCAGGCCATCGACGTCGACCAGTCCGACATGTTCGACAAGGACAACCCCATCCCGCGTGCGGAAGACACGTCGATCGGCATCTCGTACACGACGCTGCTCGCGGACTTCGGCGACAAGCTGGGCAAGAAAACCCGCATGGACATGAACCTCGGTCTGCTGTCGAAGCTCGGCTTCATCGAGCGCCGCGGCGACGTGATCCTGGAAGGTCCGCTGCTCGACCTGCTGATGGATACCGACGTGCTGAAGGAACGCATCATCAACGGCGCGCTGGCCGACGTGTTCAAGCGCGCACCGCTGGCCGTCGCCCGCCGCCCCGTCAGCGAAGCCGCCAACGACGAGCCGCCGGCAACGCTCGACGCCACCGCCGACACCGACACGCCCCAAGCTTAAGAGACCCGCATGTTCCACATCAAATCACTCGAGCTGGTCCACTGGGACTACTGGCAGCGCATCAAGAACATCCCGCTCGACGCCAAGATCATCACCATCGCCGGCCAGAACGGTTCCGGCAAGACGACGCTGCTCGACGCGTTGCGCACGCTGTTCGGCCTCGACTGCTCGATGGGCCGCACGTACAAGCACTATGCGCGCCATTCGGGCCAGCAGAGCGCCTGGCTGCGCGCTGTCGTCGACAACAAGCCCTCGGGCCGCCAGCTGTCGAACCGTCCGTTCCGGCATTCCGGCTTCTTCAGCGACGACGAAGTCACGCTGTTCTGCCAGGTGCAGAAGAACGGCGGCGACTGGAAGCGCCAGTACCTGATGCGACCTGGGAATATCGAGATCGAGGAAGTCACGGAAGCCACCGACTGGCTCGGTGTCGAGAACTACCGCAAGCGTCTCGCGTCGGCGGGCCTGTCGCCGGCGATGTCGAAGGTGCTCGCGCTGGAGCAGGGCGAGACCGATAAATTGTGCGAATACGCGCCGCGCCAGCTGCTGGACCTCGTGTTCCAGGTGTTCGGCGACAAGGAAGTGCTGGACGCGTACGACGAGGCGAAGCGCCACCAGCGCGACACCGAGACGGAACTGAAGCGCTTCGAGGCCGAGCTGGAAACGTCGCGCATCAACCTGGAGGGCCTGCGCCTGCGCGTCGCCAACTACCACCAGTGGGAAGACCTGCAGAAGGAACGGCGCGCGCTCGTCGAGGAAGTGCTGCCGAGCCTCGAATACCACGAGGCGCGCGAAAAGGCCGCGAACGTCAGCCGCGCACTGCGCGAGGCGAAGAAGCCGCTGCTGCAGGCGGACAGCCTGCTGACGGAAAAGCGCAACGGGCTCGCGGCGCAGCAGCGCGCGCTGACGGAAGCGCAGCAGCAGGAGGTGAAGCTCGAACAGGAAGCGAACGAACTCGCGAGCCGCCTGACGCAGGTGAACGCGAAGCTGAAGCCGCTGGAAAGCCTGCTCGAACAGAAGGAACGCCTGAACAAGCTGGCGGCGGACGCCGGCGCCGACATCGCGGAAGTGGCGACCCRGCTGCAAGCGAAAGAGGCGGAGCTGGCGAAGAAAAAGGCCGAGCGCGAGGCGCTGGCGACAAAAATCGCGGGCGAGCTGGCGACGATCAGCGCGTTGCAGGGCAAGACGACGATGCCCGAGCCGGAAGCCCAGCGCCAGATGCGCCGCGCGCTGCGCGATGCCGGCATCCCGCACGCCATGCTGTCGGACATCGTCGAGGTGACGGATCCGAAGTGGCAGGGCGCCGTCGAGGGTGTCCTCGGCGGTTATGCGTCCGTCGTGCTGCTGGAGCGCGCGAAGGATGCGCCGGCCGCCTATAAACTTGCGGAGAAGGAGCGCTATCGTCACTTCATCGTGCCCGACTGCGTCGACGCGCCGGTCGTGAAGGACGACACCTTGCTGTCCGTCGTGCGCTTCTCGTCGAAGGCGCCGTCCTGGCTGATCGACCAGCTGGAACGCATCGAGCGCGTGGATTCCGTCGACGCCGGTTTCCAGAGCGACGCCGACGAGTGGATCACGCCGGAGGCCTACCACCGCGAACGCCGCGGTGGCCGCTCGCTGTTCGTCGAGCCGTCGCGCTACCGCTTCGGCGCGGCCGGCAAGACGCAGCGCCTGGAAGCCATCCAGAAATCGCTGCCGTCGCTGGAAGCGCAGGAAGACACGCTGACGCTGGCGATCAGCAAGCTGGCGGCGGAAGTGTCGGCGCTGCGCGTGCGCATCGCCGGCGTCGACGCGGCGAAGGAACTCTCCGCGCGCCAGGCCGAGTTCGAGGAAGCCACGCGCTCGCTGGAGCCGCTGAAGGCCGAGCGCCTGCAGGTCGGCGCGCGCCTGGGTGAGCTGCAGGTGCTGATCAAGAACGCGACCGTCACCCGTACGCGCGCCGACACCGTCTGGCAGAACGCCCGGATGGCGCTGTCGGAAGCGGAAGCGGGCATGCGCCTGAACAACCGCCGCGTGATCGAGCAGCGCAGCGAGCATGCACGCGAACTGCTCACGTTGCGCCGTGCGTGGCGCCACGTGCCGAAGTCGTGGCGCAGTGCGCAGCAGCGCGCGGCGCTCGTGACGACGCACCAGAACGCGCACCAGGTCAAGCTGCGCATGAATTCCCTCGACGCTTCGCTCGCGCGCGGCGACTGGGAACAGGATCCGACCGTGATCGACCAGTACGCGCGCCTGAACGACCAGCTGTCCGGCCGCCAGGTCGAGACGGAGGAGCGCCGTTACCAGAACAACCGCGCGATCGAGGCGACGGACAATGCGCGCGGCGCCTACATCGAGCGGCTGCGCTACACGATCAAGACGTATTCGAAGAACATCCGGGAACTGGGCGAGCTGGCCAACATCGACGTCTCGGTCGATCCGGTCCGGCTGGAGAACGACGACGTGCAACTGGCGCAGGCCGGCCTGCACGTGCGCTTCAAGTTCGACGGCAAGGGGCAGATCGGCATGAACGACGGCGAGGCGTCTGGCGGCCAGCAGGTCATGAAGTCGCTCGTGCTCTTGATCGGCCTCTTGAAGTCGGAAGAAGGTTCCGGCGGCTTCGTGTTCATCGACGAACCGTTCGCCCACCTGGACATCCGCAACATCCAGCTGGTCGGCGAATTCCTCAAGAACACGGACGCGCAATACCTCATGACGACGCCGCTGACGCACAACACGGACGTCTACGATCCTTCCGACCTAACGCTCATCACGAGCAAGAAGAAGAAGGACACGCAGTGGGCGCAGCCGATCTTCGTGCTGCAGAGGCGGCGAGAAGGCGACGCGGAAGCGAAGGCGGCGTAGGGTGGGCACGGGGTGCCCACCCTACAGGGCCGGCCTCTCACATCTCGACGTTGCCGATTTCCTTGCGCTTGCGCTGGCGCCAGCGCATCAGATTGGCCGAGAACGTGGCGAAATAGGCGGCCGTCATGCCCAGGCACAGCATCGTGATCGGGCTGTCCGTGAAGCGCGGGTTGGGGCGGTTGCTGCCCTGGTTCATGTAGATCTCGATGCCGAGGTAGATCACGCGCGCCACCAGCAGCATGGCGACGAGGATGCCCATGCGCGACGGCGGCGTGAAGAAATAGCCTTCGGGCGTATCCTCGAAGCGGGTGCGGCGCAGGCCGTAGGTGCCCAGCGCGATGCCGGCGATGGCGCCGGCAGCCAGCGCGGCCAGCTGGAACGGGCGGTCGCCGAGTTCCGAGCCGGGGATCACGATCAGCGCGACGAACACGAACAGGCCCGTGTAGTGGCGCGACATGATCGAGCGCTGGCGCGTCATCTGGTTCTTCAGGCGCGAATGGATGCGCCACACGAGCAGCGGGACGAGGGCGATCAGGGCTAGCGTAGTTAAACTCATTCAGCAGGACTTTGCAAAAAAACTCAGGCGGTGCGCTTGCGCCAGGCGAGCAGGCCGACGGCATAGCTCATGTAATAGCCGGCCAGCACGCCGAAGATGACGAGGGTCAGCGGGCTCGACACGAATTCGTGGTGCGCGAACGAGCCCAGCGCGTAGAACTCATAGGCGCGCCAGGCCATGCGGGCCATGAACAGCAGGGCCACGGCGAGGCCGATCGGCGCGTGCGGGGTGAAGAAGAACTCAGCGCCGACCTGTTCGAAGCGCGTCTTGCCGATCGCGATCCGGCCCAGCACGGCACCGACCGGCAGCCCGGCCGCGAGGCCCGCGATGGCGACCGGGTTCGTGTTGATGCTGACGATGGCCAGGACCAGCAGGAGCAGCGGGAAGAACACCAGGGTCGTGCGGTGACGCCACGTCTTCGAACGCTGGCGGGTCGTCAGGCGCTTGATGCGGCTATACATACGCCACAGCACGAGGGGGGCGACAACGGCGGCAACGACGGGAGTCGGCAACATGGGTTTCCTTAGAAATATCTCTTCTGTCGAATCCGCCATTGTAATCCAGGCGCGCGTCGGCCAACCGCCGCCCATGGTAATGTTTTGGCATCTTCAGCAGGAGCTCCCCCATGATTCCAGACCCACGGTACGCCCACCGCGCTCCCGATCCCGCACCCATCGAAGAGCCGCCAGCCGACCCGTTCGAGAATTCGGACCCGCACCAGCCGCCGATCCGCACGCCACAGAACGACGAGCCGCCGACCGATCCCAACCCGAGCACGTTGCACTGATACCGGCCGCACACCGCCCGACCCGGCCGGCGCACATTGCCGGCCGGGTCTTGTCGCGTCCGGACACCGCATGGAACCGGTGCAGAAAGCGCTTGACCAATCCATAACCGGATGGTTATGATTCGATTCATAGCCAATCGGTTATGGATGCCATGACAAACGCCCACGATATTCTTTTCCGGACACTCGGTGACCCGACGCGCCGCGCCATCTTCGAATCGCTGTGCCGCGACGGCGAGCAGACGGTCGGGGCCCTCACGGCCCGGGCCGGGATCTCGCAACCGGCCGTGTCCAAGCACCTGGGCCTGTTGAAGCAGGCGGGGCTCGTGCGCGACCGGCAGCAAGGACGCCAGACGCATTACACGGCGCAGCCCGAAGCGCTGGCACCGCTGACCGACTGGACGAAGCAAATGGCCCGGTTCTGGGAGAGCCGGTTCGATGACCTGGAAGACCTGTTGAAAAGGATGGACCAATGAACGATACCTCGCTCCAAACCCGCACCGTCACCGTCGAACGCGAATTCGCGCATCCGCCGGAAAAGATCTGGCGCGCGCTCACCCAGCCGCACCTGATCGAAGCCTGGCTGATGAAGAACGATTTCGTGCCCGCGAAGCACCACCGTTTCAAGCTCAGCGCCGACTGGGGCGCGGTCGACTGCGAAGTGCTGGAGATCGAACCGAACCGCACGCTGTCCTATACCTGGGCCGCGATGGGCCTCGACAGCGTCGTCACCTGGACCCTGACCCCGACGGGGGGCGGCACCCATTTGAAGATGGAGCAGACCGGATTCCAGCCCGGCCAGGACGCGGCCTACAACGGCGCGAAGTATGGCTGGAACAAGTTCACCACGGCCCTCGACGAGGTCCTGGCGAAGCTCGACGCCTGAGACCACGCTGACAAGGAGGAGAGATGAAACAGGACAGTTCGTCTGCGGACCTGCCGGCATCCGCACTGATCGACCGCCGCATCGCCGACCTGGGCGACTGGCGCGGCGCTGCGCTGGCCCGCGTGCGCGCGCTCATCCACGAAGCGGTTTCCGGCGTCGAGGAAGAATGGAAGTGGATGGGTACGCCGGTGTGGTCCAGCCAGGGCATCCTCTGCACGGGCGAATCGTACAAGTCGCACGTGAAGCTGACGTTCCTGAAGGGGGCGTCGCTGGAGGATCCTTCAGGCCTGTTCAATTCGAGCCTGGATGGCAATGCGCGGCGTGCCATCGACATCCACGAAGGCGAGGAGCTGGATGCCGCGGCGTTCCGCGCCCTCATTCGCGCCGCGGCGGCCCTCAACGCGGCCGCCAAGGCGAAGCCGAAGCGGGCCAAGGCCGCCGCAGCGTAACGATTCGGTAGAGGGCCGTAATAAATTCGGGGTCAGAGCATATTTCGTAAATTCGGGGTCAGAGCACATTTCGCGCGAAATGTGCTCTGACCCCGAATTACGATTCAGAATTTCAGTCGAACGCCCACGAGTACAGCACGTCCAGCGCCGTGTTCGTACCGGTCTGCAGCTGCAAGGTAATCCGCGGATTGATCTTGTAGCGCACCCGCACGACGCTCGACGCCGTCGCAGCGCCCTGTTCGAAGCTCAGGTACAGCCGCGACGAGATGCGCTTGCCCACCGTTACCACCGTGTTTTCCAGCCCCGACGCCTGCCCCGCACCCTGGCGCACGCCCAGTTCGTCCAGGCCCAGCGAATTCGCCAGCTTGCCCGTGATGCCGCCGGTGCCGCCCTTGCCGCCCAGCAGGGCGCCGGCGGCGGCACTCAGCACGTCCGCTTCGTTGCCCGTCGTCGCCTGCATGCCGTGGCCCAGCACGAGCCAGGACAGCTTGTCGCTGTCGGACACGTTCGGCGTCGACACGAGTTTCGCCGTCGGCGACAGCGCCGAGCCGCGCACCTGCACGCCCGCCTCGACATTTGTCTCGCTCAGCTGCTCGCCGTCCGGACGCTTGCGCACGGCGAGGATGTCCAGCGACGGATTGTCGTACGGGCCGCTGAACGTGATCACGCCGCGCTCGATCGCCAGGCGCTGGCCGTAGGCCGCGTACGTGCCGCTGACGGTGCGCACGGTGCCGTTGATGCGCGGCGGGCGGTCGCCCACCTTCTGCACGCGGACGGCGCCGGCCAGGTAGGCGTCGGCGCYCATGCCGCGCAGGTGGAAGTCGTCGCCCAGGTCGGCCGTCAGGGCTATCGTCAGCGGGACGGCCGCCTCCTTCTTCCCCGTCGTGGCCGCCGCATTGCCGCGGCCCAGCACGATCACGTCGTMCGAGATCGTCGGCCGGTCCTGCGGGGCCAGTTCGACGAGGGCGCGGTCGGCCTTGAAATTGCCTTCGACACGGAACTGGCGCGCGTCGCGCACGACGCTGGCCTGGCCGCTCAGGATCACCGTGCGGTCCGGGCGCGACAGGGCTTCCAGCCTGTCCGCGACGAGTTTCAGGTTCATCGTCGCCTCGCCACCCGAGAAGCGCACGAAGCCGTCTGCCGTGGCGCGGCCGCTGTTGCCTTCCAGCATGAGGCGTTGCAGTTGCAGCTGGTCGCCCGCGAGCACGGCGCGCAGTTCGCCGTTGCGCAGGCGGACACCCTGGTCCGGCCAGCGCACGGCGAGGCCGTCGCCCTCGACGCTGCCGTTCAACGTGGGCGCGCCGACGGTGCCGGTGCCGTTGATGGCCAGGCGCAGCGCGCCGTTCACTTCCAGGCCGGGTTGGCCGAGCAGCGGCGATACCCACGACAGCGACGCGAGGTTGGCGTTCGCGGTCAGCTTGAGCGGGCTGTCGTTGTCGACGCGGCCCTGCAGCAGCTGCGCGGTGGCGTCCACGCGGGCGGTGCCGATGCGCGTGCCGTCCAGCGCGACCTGCGTGCGCAGCGCGCCGCCCGCGACGTCCGCGCGCAGGTCGAGCTGGCGCAGGCCCAGCGCCACGGGCGAGATGTCGCCGGCGATCAGGTCGCCCTGTTCGCGGAACACGTGCACATTGCCGGCCAGCTGGGGCACGGCGCCCGGCGCGGTGGGCGCGCGCAGGTCGATCGCCCATTGCGCGCCCAGCGTCAGGTCGCCGCGCACGTTCTGGCGCATGGCGTCGGACGCCTGCGCGAGATAGTTCATGGGCACGCCGGTGGCGCTGCCGCGTGTGTTCCAGCGCGGGCCGATCTTGGCCAGCGATTCCACCGTGACCGAGCCGGCCGGCAGGCGGATCGTCGCGCCGCTGAAGGCGATCTGCTCCGGCTTGGCCAGGCCCGCCAGAATACCGCCGGGTGCGCCCGCCGCAGTTGCTATTCGCAGCGGCGTCGGCGCGGCCAGGGTGAAAGCATATCGCCCGGTGTTCTTCAGCGAGTCGACCGTGCCGTTCCACGCATTGCCGGTCAGGCCGCCGTGCACCGCCAGCGCCGCGTCGAACGTGTCGCCGCGCGCAGCCGCCTGGATCGTGTGCGCACCGCGCGTGCCCGTCGACGTCAGCCGGGCGGATGCGATGCGCGTCTCGCTGACGCTGCCGTCCTTCGCCGTCGTGCTGCTCACATAGTCCGTCACCGTGACGTCGAGCGCGAGCGGATCGGCGGCGCCGCGTCCGGAACCGAGGTTCGCCGTGGCTTTCAGGGCGCGCACCGATTGCGTGCCCATCGCGCGGATGTTCTGGCCTTCCACCGCCGCCGTCAGCGACGGCGTGTCCATCGTGCCGGACAGCGTGCCGGACCCGCGCAGCACCCCGCCGAAGTCGGGGCCGAGCGCCGCGAGCTGCGGCGCGTCGATGCGCCAGTTCAGCGTGTCGCGGCCGCTGCCGAACGCGCCGCTGGCGGCGACGACGTTGCCGCCCAGGTGCAGGTCGACGTCCGCGTTCGATACATGGCGCTTGTCGGCGGCGAGCTTCGCATGGCCCCACAGCGGCGATTTCGACAGCGTGGAATCCTGCAGGGCGAGGTCGATGGCGCCGCCCATGTTCGGGCCCGTGCGGCCGCTGGCGGTAAAGCCGCCGTTGATGCTGCCGGCCAGCGGCGAGCCGAAGGCGGCCGGGTTCAGGCGCTGCATGTCGCCCGTCGCCTTGGCTTCGACGATGCGCGCGCCCGCCTTGCCGGACAGCCAGGCTTCGCCGCTCGCGTGCACCGAGCCATTGTCGTTCTTTTTTTCGCGCGGCGCCCAGCCCAGGCCGCGCGCGTCGACGTCGAACGTCGTGCGCGGCGCCTCCATCGTGCCCGAGACGACGCCGCTCGCGAGCACGGCGCCATACAGGTCGCCGCGCAGCGCCGAAAGCTGCTTGCCGTCGAGCTTCCAGGCGAGCTTCTCGCCCGGCCGGCCGAACGCGCCGCGCAAATCGACCGTGTTCTGGCCCAGCGCCAGCGTGGCGTCGACGTCGTGCACGTGGGTGGCATCCGCATCGAACTTGCCGCGGCCGGACAGCGGCTGGCCGAACAAACGGCTCGGACGCACGGCGAAATCGGCGGCGACCTTCCACTGCGGGGCGAGCGCGCCGGCGGCATTGATCTCGGCATTGATGTCGGCCTGCGGGAACGTGCCGAAATCGGCCGGGTTGAACCGGCTCACGACCGCATTCGCCTTGAACGGCTTGTGGTCCTTCAGGTGCGCGCTGCCCGTCACCCGCACGCTGCTCTTGCCGGCGGCGAGGCGCGCGTCGCGCACCGTGAGCACATTGTCCGCCAGCGCGGCCTGTGCCACGAGGCGCATGCCGGCATCGAGCAGGTTGACGTCCAGCGTCTGCTTGTCCTTCGTGTTYGCGACCCTGATGTCGCCCGCGATCTTCGTCGGCTTCATGCTGCCGTGGACCTGCTTCAGGTCGAAGCGGTCGGTGTGGAGCGCGAATTCGGCCGTGCCGAGACCCTTCTCGTCGGGGCCGTGCTGCACGCTGCCGCTGCCCGTGAAGCGGCCGGCATTGCCCACGTCGACCAGGACGTCCGTGATGCGCATGGCGGAGAGGCTGCCGCCCAGTTGTCCGCGCATCGCGCGCAACGGCAGGCGTTGCTGGTCCAGGGTGCCGACGGCGCCGTCGTTCGTCAGGTTCACGGTGCCGGCGATGTTGCGGTTGGCGTCGAGCCGCACGGCCACGGCCAGGTTCAGGTCCGCGCTCGGCAGGGAAGGGCTGAAGAAGCCCGGATCGATGTTGTGCGCATCGAGCGTGAAGGCTTGCAGCGGGATGTCGGCGAACGGCGCCAGCACCAGCTGCGCCTTGCCCTGGGCGCGCGCGGCCTGGCCCGTCGCGTCGACGACGGTCTTCTGCAGGTCGCCGCCCGCATGCAGTTTCAGTTGCGCGCCGAGGCTGGGCGGCGTGACGGTCTCGCCGGCGCCGGCGCCGTTGCCAAGCCTTGCCGGTGCGGCCGGTTGCGACTGTGTCAGGCTCGCGTCGGCATCCAGCTTGTACGGGAGCGTGTTGGCGATGCTGCCCTTGGCCGCCACCTGGCCCCACGGCGTCGATGCCGATGCGTAGTCGAGCTTCCATTGCGCCTTGTCGCCGTGCAGGCGCGCGCGGATGTCGTCGATTTCAGTGGCTGCGCCCTTGTTGACGACGATGGTCTTGGCGAGGCGTGCGTCCTCCACGGCCACCTGGAACGGCGGTGCCAGGCGCGTCGGCATCGTGGCCGGTTCTTCGGACTCCTTCAGCGTCTCCACGCGCAGCACGCGGGCATACAGCTTGTCGATCTCCACGCCGCGCGACAGGTATTGCCAGGGCTTCCAGTCGATGTCGATGTCGTCCGCCGTCGTCAACGAGGTCTCGGTGCGGAACACGACGTGGCCGACGTGCATGTGGCCGTACAGCGATCCCGTGACGCCCGACAGCTGCAGCTTGCCGCCGCTGGCGTTGGCGACGCGCTGGGCGATCATTTGCAGCGTCGTCTCGCGGCCCAGGTACCAGACGGCGCCGCCCAGCACGACGCCGACGACGACCACGCCGATGCCGACGCGGCGCGGCCAGCGGCGCCGGCGTGCCGGTTCGGGAGAGGACGGTGTTTGCTTGTCGGCTTCCATCAGAACGTGAATCCCAGTGAGAAGTGCAGGCGGACCTTGTGCACGGCCTTGCCGTAGGCGACGTCGACGTTGATCGGGCCGACGGGGCTGCGCCAGCGCGCGCCGACGCCGTAGCCGACCTTGGGCTTCAGGTCATGGAAATTGTCGCCCGCGTTGCCGACGTCGTAGAACACGGCCGCGCCCCAGGGCGGCTTGAACCAGTAATCGTATTCGGCGCTGGCCGTGAGCAGGTAGCGGCCGCCCGTGATGGCGCTGCCGACCGGCACGCCCAGCTGCTGGTAGCCGTAGCCGCGCACCGACTGGTCGCCGCCGGCGCGGAACAGGAACGTGGAGGGCACGCCGTTCTTGTCCTTCGAGCCGACCGCGCCGAACTCGCCGCGCACGATCAGCGTGCCCGCTTCGCCGATGGGCTTGTAGGCGAGGCCGCGCGTGTAGAGGCGCACGAATTTTTCGTCCGTCAGCACGGGCAGGAAGGCGCCGCCCACCTGCGCGTTGACGATGTAGCCGCGCGACGGCTGCACGAGGCTGTCCAGCTTGCGTTTCGTGATCGCGAACGTCAGCGGCACGCTTTTCACGCGCGTCGTTTCGAAGTCGTCGATCGTGGTCTGTTCCGTCAACACCTCGAGGGTCAGGGTGCGTTCCAGCAGCGGCGTGCCCCAGGCGCGCTTGGCGTGGACGCTCGTCGTGCGCGTGATCTGGCCGTTGGCGTCGAGGCGGTCGTAGCCGGCGCCGAAGCTGTTGTTGTAGCCGCCCGTGGTGGTCGGCAGGTAGAACTCGGCCTTCGCCGCCTGGTGCCGCTGCTCGTACAGCACATTGCTCTTCATGCGCTTGCCGAACACGTTCAGGTCGTCGTATTCGGCCTGCGCGCGCGACCCCGTGTTGGTCGAGAAACCGACACCCAGCGCCACGTTCTTGCGCTTGTTCTCCGTCACGCGTATGAGAACGGGCAGGGTGGCCGGGCCGCTGGGCGGCTGCGGCGTCGCGCCTTCGTTTTCCTTCAGGTCCTGTACCTGCGATGCGATCACGGACGACATGTCGGCGCTCACTTCCACGCTGGCGAAGTAGCCGGTGTCCTGCAGGCGGCCCTGCAGAGCCTGCAGCGCGGCCTCGTTGTATTCGTCGCCGGGGCGGATCGTGTTCAGGTTCGTGATCACGCTGGCCGGATAGCGCTTCAGGCCCTCGATCTCGAGGCCGCCGAAGTGCGCGTCCGGACCGCTGTCGATGACGACCTTGAGCAGGGCTCGACGGGTGTCCGGGTCGACGGTGGCGCTGGAATCGAGCAGCTGGGCGCGCGGGAAGCGCGACTGCGCCACCTGGCGCACGAGGCCGCGCTTGGCCGCTTCCCAGTCCGCCGTGCGGAAGCGCGCACCGACGGGTAAAGTCCAGCGGTTGCGCAGCGCGGCGGCGTCGATCGGCGCGCTGCCCTGGTCGAACGGGACGAAGCCGCGCAGTTCGATGTCGACGTCGCCCACGACGACCGGCTCTCCCGGCTCGACGTCGACGAGCGCCAGCGGCTTGTCGCCCGATGTGTCGAGGTCGGCCGACACCTTCGGGCTGTAATAGCCTTCGGTGGCGATCAGCGTCTTGACCTGCTCGGGTGTCGTGCGCACGAGGCGCAGCAGCTGTTCCATGTCGAGGCGCGGGTTGCCGCGCCAGCGCATCAGGTCGAGGTTGTCTTCCAGCAGTTGGCGCAACTGGCGCGGCGCGTCGATGCGCACGTTGTAGTCGATGGCCCTGGACGGCGCTTCGGGTGGGGGCGCTTCCTGCGCCGGCACTGCCGGCGCCTCCTGCGCGGCCGCGACCGGGGCGAGGAAGATCGGGCACAGCGCGCTCACGCCCAGCACGATTTGTGCCAAAATTCGTGGTCGCGCCGGCGCCATCGCCGTGCATGGGTCGGGTCGTGCAGGAATCATCGTGTTCTATTCGTCAATATACCGGCGACATCTTAACTGATTGTCAAATGTGATGGCGGACGCCACGGCGGCCACTTACTCAGGAAATTAAAATGCTTCAACCCGATACCGCCCTCGTCCTGTTCAGCGGCGGACAAGACTCCACCACCTGCCTGGCCTGGGCCCTGCAACGCTACGAGCGGGTCGAGACCATCGGCTTCGACTATGGCCAGCGCCATGCGATCGAACTGGACGTGCGCGCGCCCGTGCTGGCGAAGATGCGCGCACTGTCCGCGACCTGGGACCAGCGCCTGGGCGAGGACCACCTGGTCGACCTGTCGCTGATCTCGCGCATTTCCGACACGGCGCTGACCAGCAACGTCGAGATCGCAATGCAGGCCAACGGCTTGCCGAACACGTTCGTTCCCGGCCGCAACCTGCTGTTCATGACGGTGGCGGCGACGGTTGCCTATCGCCGCGGCCTGAACGTGCTCGTGGGCGGCATGTGCGAGACGGACTTCTCCGGTTATCCGGATTGCCGCGACGATACGATGAAGGCGCTGCAGGTCGCGCTGAACCTGGGCATGGCCACGCGGCTGAAGGTCGAGACGCCGCTGATGTGGATCGACAAGAAACAGACCTGGCAGCTGGCGGAACGGTGCGGCGGTGACGCGCTCGTCGACCTGATCCGTTTCGAGACCCACACCTGCTACCTGGGCGAACGCGGGGCGCCGCATGCCTGGGGCCACGGTTGCGGCAAGTGCCCCGCGTGCGAGCTGCGCGCGCGCGGCTACGAGCAATACGCCCGCGAATCTGCTGCCGCCCGGGCGGGCACTTGATCACATGCGCCTCGCCCTGCTGACCGACCTGCACGCGAACCGCGAGGCCGTGGAAGCCTGCCTCGCGCACGCGGCGCGGCAGCATGTGGACCAGTACGCGTTCACGGGCGACTTCGTCGGCTACGGTGCCGATCCGGCCTGGGTCGTGCACACCGTGATGGACTACGTGGCGCGCGGCGCCGTGGCCGTGCAGGGCAATCACGATTACGCCGTCACGCGTTTGACGCTGCCGCGCATGCATGCCGAGGCGCGCGAAGTCATCGCCTGGACCCAGGGCCAGCTCGACGCCGACCAGCTGGCCTTCCTGGCCGCGCTGCCGCTCACGCAAAGGCTCGGCAACGCCTTCTTCGTGCACGCCAGCGCGCATGCGCCGCTGCAGTGGGAATACGTCACGGACGTCGACGCGGCCGAGCGCAGCATCCGCGCCGGCGCCAGCCGCATCGTCTTCTCCGGCCACGTGCACGCGCCGGCGCTGTACCGTCGCGCCGACGACGGCCGCATGGGCCGCCACGTGCCGGCGGCGGGGGAGGGCATCGCCCTGCAGCCGCAGCACCAGTACCTCGTATTGCCGGGCGCCGTGGGCCAGCCGCGCGACCAGAACAATGCGGCGTGCTATGCGATCTTCGACGACGAGGCGCGGGAGATCCGCTATTTCCGCGTGCCGTACGACCACGGCGGGGCGGCGCGCAAGGTCATCGCGGCGGGGTTGCCGATCGTGTTCGCGATGCGGCTCGTAGAGGGGATCTGATGCGGAGGGATGGTGGGCGGAGGCCGCCCACCCTACGGCATTCATGACATTTGTAGGGTGGGCACCCCGTGCCCACCATGCGTGATTCACACGGGCTGCTGCATGATGCGGTGCTTGCGCGACCTGCTCACGAAGAACCAGACGATCGCGACGGGCACCAGCAGCGGCAGCAGCAGCGGCGAGACCATCAGGGCCAGCACGCAGGCGCCGAGCGCCAGGCCGCCGATGCACAGGATGCCGACGCCAGCGAACACCACCGCGAGCACGGCGCCCACGAACAGCATGATGACGCCGGCCAGCAGCATGCCGCCGCCCGCGAACACCGTCGCCAGCACCGCACCCAGCGGTCCGCCGATCTCGTCGCCGTCGATGTTGACGACGCTGTCGCCGAACGTGAAGAGGTTCCAGGCCAGCAGGGCGAACAGGAACAGGGCGAGGATGGCGGCGGTCTTTTTCATGATGTCTGCTCCCAGGGGCTTGCGTTGATCGGTGCATGTCGTTGTCGGCATGGTTGCACTGTATCCGTAGGCCCCGCGCCGCTCCAGCCGCCTGCGACAGGCTGCAATTTTCGAGGGCCGGAGGGTAGTCTGCCACGACGAACGGCGCTGGTCCGACCAGGAACGCTCAGTCTTCTTCCGCCTCGAACCGGCTGCGCACATAGTCGATGTGCGTCTGCATCGCCGTGCGCGCTTCTTCCGGACGCCGTGCGCAGATGGCGTCGCAGATCGTGCGGTGTTGCAGCGTCAGGATTTCCGAGACCGACTGGTTCAGCTCACGCAATCCGTCGACGTTGCGGATGATGTGCTCGCGCATCATCTTCGTGACGCTGCTGTGCAGGTGCAGGAACATGCTGTTGCGCGAGGCCAGCGCGATCGCTTCGTGCAGTTCGACGTCGATGCGCGATTCATCGGTATGTTTCCCCTCCCGGCGCGCCTGGTCGAGCCGCGTCATCGCGCCGCGGATGCGCTCCAGGTCCTCGTCCGTGCCGCGCAATGCGGCAAAGTAGGCGGTTGCGCCTTCCAGCACCCGCCGGAATTCCAGGATGTCCTCGCGCCGCGCGGGGCTGTCGGCAATCAGCTGGCCCCAGGGCGACGTCGCCGCGCCCGTGCGCAGCTCGTCGGATACGAAGACGCCGCTGCGCGGTCGGATCTGCACCAGCCCGCGCGCCCCCAGCTGCTGGATCGCTTCGCGCACGGTGTTGCGCGAGACCGCGTAACGCTCCGCCAGTTCACGCTCCGACGGTAATTTGGCATTGGCCGGGAAAGTACCGTCCAGCAATGCCTCTTCCAGTTTGCGCGTGACCGAACTTACCCGCCCGCCCGGCTGTCTATTGCCCATAACCAAGCCTTTCGTCTGCTGGCCCAACCAGTTTGTGATGCGCTCAGAATACTGGAAAGATCTGCCAACCAAAACAAAAAAGACAACCTTGCTTCGGAGACCTGCATGACTCGCAAAGACCGTTCGCCCGTGCGCGACGTGTATCTGTTCGGTACCTGTGTGATTGACCTCTTCATGCCGCAGGCCGGCCTCGACGCCGTGCGCGTGCTGGAAGCGGCCGGCGTCACGGTCCACTATCCGCGCGGCCAGAGCTGCTGTGGCCAGCCCGCATGGAGCAGCGGCAATCCGGACGAGGCGCGGGCCGTCGCCCGGGCCCAGCTGGACCTGTTTCCCGAACCCTGGCCCATCGTCGTCCCCTCCGGCTCGTGCGCCGGCATGATGCACAAGCATTGGCCCGAGCTGTTCCGCGATGACCCGGTCGCAGGCAGCCAGGCGCAGGCCGTGGCCGGCCGCATCTACGAGTTCGGCGCCTTCCTGTTGCACGTCCTGGAGTGGGAGATGCCCGCCGGGACGTCCGTGCTGCCCGAGAGCGTCGTCCTGCACACGTCCTGTTCCGCGCGGCGCGAGATGGGCACGCGGGCCCACGGCGTCGCGCTGGTCGACGCGGTGCCCGGCGTGACGCGCGTGGAGCACGAGCGCGAATCCGAATGCTGCGGTTTCGGTGGCTCCTTCTCGATCAGGCACGCGGACATTTCCGGCGCCATGGTCAAGGACAAGATCGCGTCCGTGAGCGCGACTGGCTGCCGCCGCGTCGTGTCGGCCGATTGCGCCTGCCTGCTCAACATCGGCCATGCGGCGCAGCACCAGGGCGCGCCGCTCGACGTCGAACATCTGGCCAGCTTCCTGTGGCGTCGCATGGGCACGGGAGAGCAGGCATGAGCGCGCGCGACCGTATCCTGGGGCGCCTGCGCGGCGCCGATGCACGCGGCGCCGGCGCCACGGATCTCGAACGGCGCATCGACGCGCATTTCGCGGCACGCCGCGAGGAGCCGCCGCCGTCCCCGGACGTGCTGGCCCGGCGCATGCAGGCCGCCCTCGAGGCCGTGCGCGCGCAGGCCATCAGCGCGCCTGCCGGTGAATGGCCCGCGCTGCTGGCGCGGCGCATCGTCGAGGCGGGCGTACGCCGCATCCTCGTCGACGCCGCGAGCCCGGAAGGCCGCGCCCTGCGTGCCGCGCTGCCGGACGGTGTCGAAGCGCTGGCGTTCGAACGGCCGCTGGAGGACTGGAAGGGAGAATTGTTCGGCACGGTCGATGCCGGCTTCACCGTCGCGCGTTCCGGCATCGCCGCCACCGGCACGCTGGTGCTGGCGCCGGATGCGGTCACGCCGCGCACCGTGTCGCTGGTGCCGCCGCTGCACATCGCCCTCGTGTACGCGCACACCCTGCACGCCGACCTGCACCAGGCGCTGCACGCGGAGCGCTGGCAGGACGGCATGCCGACCAATCTCGTGTTGGCGACGGGGCCGTCCAGGACGTCAGACATCCAGCAGACCCTGGCCTTCGGCGCGCATGGCCCGCGCTGGACGTGGGTCGTGATCGTCACCGAGGCATCCGACGTCAAGGAGGCAGCATGAACACGTCCACCCTGCATTTCGTCCCGCCGCAGGATTTTCATGCGCGCAGCCGCGCGGCGCTGGACGACCAGCAGCTGCGCCAGAGTTTTCGCGGCGCGATGACCTTCCTGCAGGAGAAGCGCCGCGGCCAGTTCGGCGACGAGGACGAGCTTCAGCGCCTGCGCGACCTCGGCGAAGCGGTGCGCAGGAACGCGCTGGCGAAGCTGCCCGAGCTGCTCGAACGGCTGGAAGAAAAGCTGACGGCCGCCGGCGCGCACGTCCATTGGGCCGATACGCCCGAGGAGGCGAATGCGCTCATCCACGGCATCGCGAGCGCGCGTGGCGCCCGCCGCATCGTCAAGGGCAAGTCGATGGCGAGCGAGGAGATCGAACTCAATCACTACCTCGAGCAGCGCGGCATCGCGTGCCTCGAATCCGACATGGGCGAATACATCGTCCAGCTGGCCGGCGAAAAGCCGTCGCACATCGTGATGCCGGCGATTCACAAGACCCGCGCCGACATTGGTTCCCTGTTCGCCGAGCACATTCCGGGAACGGCATACACGGAAGACGTCGACCAGCTCATCCGGACCGGGCGCCATACGCTGCGCAATGCCTTCGTCGAGGCCGACATCGGGCTGTCGGGCGTGAACTTCGCCGCAGCCGACACGGGCACCCTGTGGCTGGTCGAGAACGAGGGCAACGGCCGCCTGTCGACCACCGTCCCGGACGTGCACATCGCCATCATGGGCATCGAGAAGGTCGTGGAAAAGCTGGAACACATCGTGCCGCTCGCCAGCCTGCTCACGCGTTCCGCCACCGGGCAGTCCGTCACCACCTATTTCAACCTGATCTCGGGCCCGCGCCGCGCCGGTGAGCTGGACGGGCCGCGCGAATTGCACCTCGTCCTGCTGGACAATGGCCGCACGCAGGCGTATGCCGACGAGGAGCTGCGTGCGACGCTGCAATGCATCCGCTGCGGGGCCTGCATGAACCATTGCCCCGTCTACGGCCGCATCGGCGGCCATGCGTACGGCACCACGTATCCGGGGCCGATCGGCGCCATCCTGTCGCCGCACCTGCTGGGCCTCGAGTCGACGGCGGATCTCGCCACGGCGTCGAGCCTGTGCGGCGCCTGCGGCGACGTCTGCCCGGTGCGCATCCCGATCCCGCAACTGCTGGTACGCCTGCGCACCGAGGCCAACCGCGATCCCGACGCCGAAGTCGCGCATCCGCTGCGCGGGCAGGGCGCAAAATACAGCCGCGGCGAGCGCCTCGTCTGGCGCTTCTGGCGCGGCGCGTTCGGACGGCCTGCCGTCTACCGGCTGTTCCGCTGGGCGGCCACGCGGCTGCGCATCCTGGCACCGAAGGACCAACTGGGCTGGACCCGATATCGGGTCCCGCTCAAGCCGGCGCCGCGCAGCCTGGCCGACCTGCTGCCCGACAAAGGCCTGTAGGGTGGGCATTTGGGGCCGGGGGCCCCAAATGAAACGTGCCCACGCGTGACGCATGCGGTTTGTTGGCGTGACGCATGCGGGTTGTTGGCGTTACGCGTGGGCACAGGGGTGCCCACCCTACGTGGACATATAAGAATTCAATCAAGGAGACTACAAATGGCATGGCAACAGATTTATGATCCGTTCGGCAGCATGGCGCTCTCCACGCTGCTGGCCGCGGTACCCGTGGTGGTGATGCTGGCCGCGCTCGGGCTCTTCCACATCAAGGCGCACATCGCGGCCGCCCTCGGCCTGGCCGCGGCGTTCTGCGTCGCCGTGTTCGCCTACCAGATGCCGGCCGCGATGGCGGGCAAGGCCGCGCTGTTCGGCGGCTTCACGGGCCTGCTGCCCATCGGCTGGATCGTCCTCAACATCATCTTCCTGCAACAGCTGTGCGAACAGAACGGCAGCTTCAAGGTACTGCAGGCGTCGCTGTCCGGCATCACGGAGGACCGCCGCCTGCAACTGCTGCTGATCGCCTTCTGCTTCGGCGCCTTCTTCGAGGGCGCGGCCGGTTTCGGCACGCCGGTCGCGGTCACGGCCGGCATCCTGATCGGGCTCGGGTTCTCGCCGCTGGCCGCGTCCGGACTGTCGCTGATCGCGAATACCGCGCCGGTGGCGTTCGGCGCGCTGGGCACGCCGGTGATCACCCTGGCCAAGGTGCACGGCTACGACCTGATGGAAGTGACGGCCATGATCGGCCGCCAGCTGCCGTTCTTTTCCCTGCTGGTGCCGTTCTGGCTGATCTGGGCGTTCGCCGGCCGCAAGGCGATGTGGGACATCTGGCCGGCGATCCTCGTGACCGGCCTGTCGTTCGCGATCCCGCAATACCTGGTGTCGAACTTCATCGGCCCGGAACTGGTGGACATCATCGCCGCCCTGATCTCGATGGCGGCGCTGATCCTGTTCCTGCGTGTCTGGCGGCCGAAGACCGTCTGGACGTCGGCCAACCTGAAGGGCCGCGAGGCCGATGCGGCGGGCCAGCGCCAGCCGGCAGCCATCGAGCAGTATTCGAGGGCGGAGATCGTGCGCGCCTGGACGCCCTGGCTCATCCTCACGGTATTCGTCTTCATCTGGGGCCTGCCGCCGGTGAAGGATTTCTTCAACAGCCTGTTCGCCCCGAAGTTCCCGATGGACGGGCTGCACAACATGGTGATGCGCGTGCCGCCGGTGGTGCCGAAGGCCACGCCGGAAGCCGCCGTCTACGTGTTCAACCTGTTGTCGGCGACGGGCACCGGCATCCTGCTGTCGGCCATCGTCGGCGCGCTGTTCATGCACTACGGCGTGGGCGCCATCGTGCGCACGTTCTTCCGCACCCTGTGGCTGGTGCGCTATTCGCTGCTGACCATCGTGCTGATGCTGGCCCTGGGCACGCTCACCCGCTACTCCGGCACGGACACGACGCTCGGCCTGGCGTTCGCCAACACCGGTGCGCTGTATCCGTTCTTCGGCACCCTCATGGGCTGGCTCGGCGTGGCGATGACGGGTTCGGACACCGCGTCGAACGTCCTGTTCGGCGGCATGCAGAAGGTGGCGGCGCAGCAGCTCGGGCTGGCGCCGAACCTGATGGGTGCCGCGAACAGCTCCGGCGGCGTCATGGGCAAGATGATCGACGCCCAATCCATCGTCGTCGCCTCCACGGCCACGCGCTGGGTCAACCACGAAGGCGACATCCTGCGCTTCGTCTTCTTTCACTCGTTCGCACTGGCCGCGCTGGTCGGTGTCCTGGTCACGCTGCAGGCTTACGTGTGGCCGTTCACATTGCTGGTGATCCGATGAATGCGATTCCCTCTCCCGAAACCCGGGCCGCCGGCCGGCGCGAGGCGGTGGCGGCGCTGCGCGCGGTGTTGCCCGACCGCTGCATCCTCGCCAACGACGAGGAAACGCGTCCCTATGAATGCGACGGCCTGGCCGCTTACCGCCAGATGCCGATGATCGTGCTGCTGCCGGAGAACGAGGCGCAGATCGTTGCCGCCATCGCGGTCTGCCGGCAGCAGGGCCTGCCGATCGTGCCGCGCGGCGCCGGCACCGGCCTGTCCGGCGGCGCCATGCCCATCTCCGGCGGTGTCGTCCTGTCGACCGCGCGCCTGAACCGGATCGTCAGGCTCGATCCGTACGCCCGCACGGCCGTCGTGCAGCCCGGCGTACGCAATCTCGCGATCTCGGAGGCGGCCGCGCCGCACGGGCTGTACTACGCGCCCGATCCCTCGTCGCAGATCGCCTGCACGATCGGCGGCAACGTCGCCGAGAATTCGGGCGGCGTGCATTGCCTGAAATACGGCCTGACCGTGCACAACGTGCTGCGCGTGCGGATGGTGACGACGGATGGCGACATCATCGAGATCGGCAGCGAAGCGCTGGACGCGCCGGGACTCGACCTGCTGGCGCTGGCGATCGGCTCGGAAGGCATGCTGGGCGTCGTGACCGAGGTGACCGTCAAGCTGGTGCCGAAGCCGCGCGTGGCGCGCGTCGTGATGGCATCGTTCGACGACGTCGTCAAGGCCGGCGATGCCGTCGCCAGCGTGATCGCTGCCGGGATCATCCCGGCCGGCCTGGAGATGATGGACCGGTTGTCGTCGCAGGTCGCCGAGGAGTTCGTGCACGCCGGCTACGATACGCAGGCCGCCGCGGTGCTGCTGTGCGAATCCGACGGCATCGTCGAAGAAGTCGACGAGGAGATCGAGCGCATGAGCGAGGTGCTCAGCCGCTGCGGCGCGACGGCGCTGGCGGTGTCGCAGGACGAGGCGGAGCGCCTGCGCTTCTGGTCCGGCCGCAAGAATGCCTTCCCGGCCGTCGGCCGCATCTCGCCGGACTATTACTGCATGGACGGCACGATCCCGCGCAAGCACCTGGCCCACGTCCTGCAGCGCATCGAACAGATGGAGCAGAAGTACGGCCTGCGCTGCGCCAACGTCTTCCACGCGGGCGACGGCAACCTGCATCCGCTGATCATGTTCGATGCGAACG
>NZ_JBFUDR010000073.1:0-22633 GCF_056404615.1 Massilia sp. P2_C2
GACCGGCATCGCATTGTCGACGATGGTCGGGACCACTTCGGTGCGCGGCACGACTTCGATGTCGTGCAGCGGCGGCGCGGCGGCTTCGCGGGCCGGTGGGCGTAGTCTGCTTTTGTGCCGGTGCGGCCGCGGTGGCGGCGGAGATGGTGGTGGAGACTTGACGATCTCCGGCGGTACCAGGTTCAGCAGCATGACCGTTTGCGGCGTCCTCGAACGCACGATGCGATCACCGGACATGAAGGCGACGAGTACCAGCGCATGGAGGGCAATGACCATGGCCATCCTCGACAGCACGCGCCGTGGGCGATTGAAAACGGTCTCGGTTGGCATGGTGGCCTTCTTCATTTATTCATTGGCTGAACAAAATGGCGACGACAGCTTTATATTATTGGAAACATATCTCGCTGCCAACGGTTGCCTGCCGTGCTGAAGAGACCGGTTGCCTGCCCTTGACTGCGGGGCCCGTATGCCGGTGTTTGAAGGGTATCGGCGTTTTTGCGCAGTGTCGCCAAAGCGGCGCGACGTCCAGGACGCGATCGACAGCGCCGAAGACCGTACCGCATCGCCTTACGATACCCATCCGTCGCTTGTCGAACGCCTGGCGGCGCTCGGCGGCGATTACGGCCGCGCGCCGCAGTCCGCGTGTTGTGTCGGTCTGCTTGGCGGTGAAGATCGGATCGACAAGATTGCCTGAAGTCGCACAGTCTCTCGATGAATGGTGGGCGCGTCTCAAGCCCGACGGCCCGAGCTTCCTGTCGCCGGAAGGGCAACGCAAATATTTGTTGAACGTGCTGCGCGAGTGGATCATCGCCAGCCTTACAACGGGTCTTCCTGCCCGCCCCGGTTGGAGGTATAGGAACGCACGAGCTGGTAATACCGGTATCGGTGCAGAACCGAAGCCGCGCCGGCCGCATTGTTGGCGATGAGTTCGATCATGTCGAAAATATCGCGGTGTTCTTCGCCGAAAAACAATACAATCTTTTGATTGCCGGGATCGGCGGCAATCGACAGCGCAAGATAGCCGGCAACGATGGCGCTCCGTGCCCGGATCGAGGGCGAGAAGCCGGGAATGATATCTTCTTCCTTGACGATACGGCTGGCATCGACGTTAGGCACCGGGTATTTCCCGGATAGCCCTTTCTCGTACAACACCATGCTCGGCTGAAACGGACTCACACCCAATCGTTGCCCGATACTCTGGCCGCGGAGCTTGTCGGTCCGGTCGTCGTGGTTTTCTCCCAGCATGGCGACGTGAACGCCGCTGGCGTGGGCATCTGCTGCCGCGCCATACTTGACCATATGCGCCATCGCAGCGCTCGAGGCACAGCGTGTGTCGATCGCCACCAGGCCGATGCGCGCGCCCGCCGGTGCATTGGCTCCCGGCGTAAGCGTGCTGACGACCCCGTAGATGGTCGTCAGCACTTCCTGCTTTTTCTTGCCGATGATGTTGTCCCGCTGATTCCAGATTTCCGTGAAATATCGATTGACGTCAAACATGAGCGCGCCCCTTTCGCTTCGTGAAATATTGCGTTAGAGCAGAATAATAGGGCAGCGGAACCGACGGGAATTGATGTATGGCAAATGATCACAACGAAAAGATGCTCGCCTGGGCAAGGGAAAGCAATAACAAAAACGCCAACCCGAAGGCTGGCGTTTTCGTTGAATCTTTGGTAGGCCGTGCTGGGCTCGAACCAGCGACCAACGGATTAAAAGTCCGCTGCTCTACCAACTGAGCTAACGACCCGAAGAAGGCACGCATTATAGCGGCTCGGCCGCGGTTCGCTAAGTGTTTTCTTGCGAATGCAACAGGTGACGCGGGATGAACGCGCAACGTTTCGGGATCATCGCCCAGGTTTCGCGGGGCGGACTGGAGTGGCGGCGTTGATCGCGAGGCTGCTGAGGAAGAAGGCGGCGGCGAACGTGGCGGCGAACAGTGTCGGTAAGGTGCGCATGATGACTCCCGGCGAATTGATCCGTACGCGGTTCCGAATCCTGCTGGCAACGGACGGAGAGCGTTCGGATGCCGCGTTGACGCCACCAGTATAAGCAGCCCTGTCACTAAAAAGGTTGCTCAAACACAACATGTGATTCTTTGTGGAATTGATGAGGTGACGCTCGCGAAAACAAAAACGCCAGCTCGTGAAAGCTGGCGTTTTTGTTGAATCTTGGTAGGCCGTGCTGGGCTCGAACCAGCGACCAACGGATTAAAAGTCCGCTGCTCTACCAACTGAGCTAACGACCCGAAGAAGGCACGCATTATAGCGGCCCATTTTGATTTACGCCAGAGCTAACGCGAGCTTTTGGTAACGCGAGCTTTTGTTAGGTAGGGTGGGCGGCCTCCGCCCACGCGGGCGTTTGTGATCCGCATACGTCACGCGTGGGCACGGGGTGCCCACCCTACTTGGACAGCGCCTAGTGCGCTGTCGTGGCCTTGAGCACTTCCTCGGCCGTCGTCACGCCTTCGGCCACCTTGTACGCCCCGGCGATGCGCAACGGCTTCATGCCGTCGGCCACGCTTTGCCGGCGCAGCGCGGCCAGGTCGGTCTCTTCCTGCAGCAGGCGCGAGAAGCTCTCCGTGACGGTGACGAGTTCATACAGGCCCGTGCGGCCGCGGAAGCCCGTCTGGCGGCATTCCGGGCAGCCGATCGGGCGATAGACGGTGGCCGGCTTCGTCAAGTTCCAGGCGCCGCCCAGTGCGCGCCAGACGTCGTCGGAGAGTTCGCCATCCTCCGACTTGCAGTGCGGGCACAGCGTGCGCACGAGGCGCTGGGCCATGATGCCGATCAAGGTCGCTTCCAGCAGGTAGTAGGGCACGCCCAGTTCCAGCAGGCGCATGACGGCCGACGGGGCATCGTTCGTATGCAGTGTCGACAGCACGAGGTGACCGGTGAGCGCGGCCTGGATCGCCATCTCGGCCGTCTCCAGGTCACGGATCTCGCCGACCATGATGATGTCCGGGTCCTGCCGCATCAGCGCGCGCACGCCGTCCGCGAACGACAGGTCGATGCCGGGCTGCACCTGCATCTGGTTGAACGCCGGCTCGACCATCTCGATCGGGTCTTCCACCGTGCACACATTGACCTCGCTCGTGGCCAGCGCCTTCAGCGTGGTGTACAGCGTCGTCGTCTTGCCCGAGCCGGTCGGGCCGGTGACGAGGATGATGCCGTGCGCGCGCCGCGTCAGCGCGTCCCAGCGCGCCGCGTCGTCGGGCGGGAAGCCCAGTTCCGGCAGGGTTTTTACGACGACCTCGGGATCGAAGATGCGCATCACGAGCTTTTCGCCGAACGCCGTCGGCAAGGTCGACAGTCGCAGTTCGACTTCCTGGCCATCGTTGGTGCGCGTCTTGATGCGGCCGTCCTGCGGGCGGCGTTTTTCGATTACGTCCATGCGGCCCAGCAGCTTGATGCGCGCCGTCATGGCGATCATCACGACGGCCGGTACCTGGTACACCTGGTGCAGCACGCCGTCGATGCGGAAGCGGATCACGCCGGTGTCGCGCTTCGGTTCCAGGTGGATGTCGGATGCGCGCTGCTCGAAGGCGTAGCCCCACAGCCAGTCGACGATGTTGACGATGTGCTGGTCGTTGGCGTCGACCTGCTTGTTCGTCTTGCCCAGTTCGACCAGTTGTTCGAAGTTGTTGCGCAGGGCGAGGTCCTGGCCGCTGGACTTGTTGGCGTCGCGGATGGATTTCGCGAGGCTGAAGAATTGCGAGATGTATTGCGCGATGTCGAGCGGGTTCGCGATCACGAGCTCGATGCGGCGGCGCGAGATGCGCGCGATCTCGTCCTGCCACTCGACGCGGAACGGATCGGCCGTGGCGACGACCAGCGTGCCCGGTCCCAGTTCCACCGGCAGGATGTTGAAGCGCGCCGCATAGCTGGCGGACATCACGTCGGCGACCCTGGTGAAGTCGATCTTCAGCGGGTCGATGCGGAAGAAGGGCAGGCCGACCTTGCCGGCGCACCACTCGCTGAGCACGTCCAGGGTCAGCAGCTGATGGGGCGCCTTTGCCGAGACAATCTTGCACTGTGCGATCGCCGTGAGCGGATGCATCGAGCCCACGGCGTTCTTCAGGATGCCCTGCGCCTGCGCGAAATGCGGCTTGACGGTCGATTTCTCGACGATGCCATCGGCCAGCAGCCACGAAAAAATCGTCTGCAGGTCGAGTGCTTTCGGTTTCTGCTTCGGGGTGGACGTGGTTGCGGTCATGGTGAAAGGATACCCTTGACCCAGGCCTTCGCCGGCAGCTTCGTCGCGGCGACGATCTGCGCGGCGCGCGCGGCCAGGCGCGCGGGGTCGAGATCGAGGTCGGGAGAGCGGCGGCGCTTGAAGCACAGCGCGACCACATTGCCTTCGTGGACTTCCGGCAGGCAGATCACGTGCTTGAACGCGAAGCGCAGCGCCTTGATGTTCTTCGCGAAGCTTGGATGGTCGCCGAACAGGTTGACTGTCATGATGCCCTGGTCCGTCAGGCAGGCGTTACAGGCCTGGTAAAACTCGGGCGTGTCGAGCACGGGACCGCGCGCGGTGGCGTCGTACAGGTCGCATTGCAGCACGTCGATGGCGTCATGGTTGTCGGCATCCAGCACGAAATCCAGCGCATCCATCTCGAGCACGCGCAGGCGCTCGTCCTCCGGCGGGAGCTTGAACATCGAGGCGCAGATCCCGATCACGGATGGGTTCAGCTCGACGGCCGTCACCTGCGCCTGCGGGAACTGGCGGTAGCAGAACTTGGTCAGCGTGGCGGCGCCAAGGCCGAGCTGGACGATGGCGCGCGGCGCCTCGATGAACAGCATCCAGGCCATCATCTGCTGGGCGTATTCGAGTTCCGGCCAGTCCGGTTTGCGGATGCGCATGGCGCCCTGCACCCATTCGGTACCGAAATGGAGGAAGCGCACGCCGTCCTGTTCGGACAGGGTGACGGGAGCAAACCTGGGCTTGCGGGCGGGGCGGCGCGACGATTCGGCCTGTTCGATGGATTTGCGTTTGATGAGCATAGGATGAGCGAAGGGAACATCCTATTATCGGGGGCTGGAATCCACAGCGCAAGAAGCGCCGTGGATGGCAGCAGAAGCTGCGGAGGAAGCCGACGGCGCGGAGAAGGGGGGCGTCCTCCGCGCCGGATGGTGTTACTGGTACTGGTCCGGTTCGACCGACACGCGCAGGCGCACGCGGTTGCCCGGGTCGCGGTTCATGACGGTCGAGTAGGTGTGGCCGCGGTAGTCGTACGTTACGTCGTAGCCGTTGGTACGCTCCTGGACGGTGTCGACGGTACGGCAGCGCTGCACGGCCTGCTCCTGCACCTGCGGGCCGTAGTTGCGCCCGTTGTTGTCGACGTTGTCACCGACCATGCCGCCGGCGATCGCGCCGGCCGCGGCGGCCGCCACCCTGCCGTTGCCGCCACCGACCTGGCTGCCCAGCAGGGCGCCGGCGATGCCGCCGATGACCGTGCCGGCCTGGCTGCGCTGTTGCTGCACCGGGGCCTGCACGTAGTCGGTACGGCATTCCTGGCGCGGCGTGCGCACCTGCTCGATGCGCGGCTGGACGCGCACCACGCGGCCGAAGTCTTCGAAATCGCCAGCCTGGGCTTGGGCCAGCGGCAGGGCGCACACGCCCATGGCGGAGAGAATCAGTTTGGCTTTCAAATTCATGGTCATACCTCGTTCTGGTGGTGCTGCTGATCTGTTTGTATTCGGTAAAGGCGATTCGCCCACGGTTGAATCTTAGTCCCAATCGACCTTCATTTACGATCCGTGTGGCAACAAAATGTAACAGCATGCAGACCCGCATATACGCCGCGATCAGAGGAGAAAAACGTGGAAAAACCGCCAACAACGGCTGAAAAAACTCGTCTTTTTTTACAAATGTGAGCGGCTCGTCCATATTCGGGTTGATTCGATTACCACAAAACGTTACCCTTAGGAGACTTAGGGTTTATTGGCGCGTGGAAACGAGACCAGGAGAAAGCGAACAAGCCCGCCGCTTCCGCAAAACCACCGCGCGCTGGAGCAGCAGAACCAGACTGGGTGACTTGAGGAAAAAATGAGTTTGTTGATGAGAGTACCGCCGAATCTTGTGCAGTCCATCCGCGCTTACCGTGCACCGGAGCTGCAGAAGGAGGCGATGCGCATGGGTCATCACTTTCTCTATGCCCTGTGCTCGAATGCGCTGACCAAACAGCAGGTCTGTGCCCGCATCGGCGAGCAATTCTTGTTCCCCAAACCGTGCAGCAAGAATTTCGACGCGCTGCGCAACTGTCTTACCGAAGTCATCGCCGGCGCCGGGCCGCAGCCGGGTTTCATCGCCGTACTGGATCAATTGCCGAATACGCAAAAATTCGACAAGGAAGCGCGCGAAACCCTGCTCGACGTATTCCGCGACGCGGCCGAATACTGGGCCGAAAGAAAAGTCCCGTTCCGCGTGTTTTATTCGTTCGAAGAGCCGCAATCGCTCCAATCCGTCGGCTGGGTCGGCGCACGCCCGTTCGAATAAACGCCCTGATTCCGATGCCGTGACGGCGTTGCTGCCGCGGCCCTGCGCCATTTCCTTTCCTTGGGCCCACCCACCGGCTCGGGTTACAATGCGCGCTTATGAAAAATATCGTGATCCTTATTTCTGGCCGCGGCAGCAACATGGAAGCCATCGTGCGCGCGCAGCAGGCCGAAGCCTGGCCGGCCCGCATCGCGGCCGTCATCAGCAATAAGCCGGATGCGAAAGGGCTCGCGTTCGCGCAGGCCAACGGCATTCCCACCGCCGTCGTCCCGAACAAGGAATTCCCGACCCGCGAAGCGTTCGATACCGCCCTGCAGGCGACCATCGACCGGTTCGAGCCGGACCTCGTCGTGCTGGCCGGCTTCATGCGCATCCTGACGGCGCCGTTCGTCGAGCACTACGCGGGCCGCATGCTGAACATCCATCCGTCGCTGCTGCCGCTGTTTCCCGGACTGCACACGCACCGGCAGGCGCTGGACGCGGGCGTGGAGGAGCATGGCGCGACCGTGCACTTCGTCACCGCCGAGCTGGACCATGGCCCGGCCGTGATCCAGGCGCGCATCCCCGTGCTGCCGGGCGATACGGAAGACAGCCTGGCGGAACGCCTGCTGGACGAGGAACACGTCATTTATCCGCAAGCGGTGCGCCTGTTCATCGAGGACCGGCTCAGCATCGAAGGCGGCGAGGTCCGGATCGCCGCGACCCCCTGACTTTATTCAAGGAACACCATGAGATTGCCACCCGCGATACTCGGCAATGCGGAAGAGGTATTGCGCGAGATCCTGCGCTTTATGTCCCCCGCGGACGTCACCCTGTCGCGCTACTTCAAGGACCATCCCCGCCTCGGCGGACGCGAGCGCGGTGCCATCGCCGAATGCGTCTACGCCGTGCTGCGCAACAAGGCCTTCTTCACCGATTTCGCCGGCGCCGGCGCGACCATGCGCCGCCTCACGCTGCTGGGCATGGCGGAAGCCATCGGCGCCGAGTCGCTGGGCGGCCTGACGGAAGACGAAACCGCCTTCCTCGCGCGCATCAAGGACATCGACCGTAGCCTGCTGCCGCCGAAAAAGCTGGCGAACCTGCCCGACTGGCTGTACGACAAGTTCGTCGCCCAGTACGGCGAGGAAGAGACGCTGGCGCTGGCCGCCGTGCTGAACACGCCGGCGCCGCTGGACCTGCGCGTGAATTCGCTGAAGGCCGACCGCGACAAGGTCATCGCCGAACTGGCGACGGCGCCCATCGCCGCCGAACCGACCCCGTATTCGGCGCTGGGCCTGCGCATCTGGAAGAAGCCGGCGCTGCAGAATCTGCCGCTGTTCAAGGAAGGCGCGATCGAAGTGCAGGACGAAGGCAGCCAGGTGCTGGCCCAGCTGCTGGGTGCGCGTCGTGGCGAAATGGTCGTCGACTTTTGCGCCGGTGCCGGCGGCAAGACGCTGGCGCTCGGTGCCCTCATGCGCAATACCGGCCGCCTGTATGCGTTCGACGTGTCGGAAAAGCGCCTGACCAAGCTGAAGCCGCGCCTCGCGCGCAGCGGGTTGTCGAACGTGCATCCCGTCGTCATCGCGCACGAACGTGACGTGAAAGTGAAGCGTTTGGCCGGCAAGATCGACCGCGTGCTCGTCGACGCGCCCTGCTCCGGCATGGGTACCCTGCGCCGCAATCCGGACGTGAAATGGCGCCAGCAGCCGGAAGGCGTCGCCGAGCTGACGGAAAAGCAGGCTTCGATCCTGGACGGCGCCGCGCGCCTCGTGAAATTCGGGGGCCGCCTCGTCTATGCGACGTGCAGCCTGCTGGACGAAGAAAACGACGGCATCGTGCAAGGCTTCCTCGCATCGCACCCGGATTTCGAACTGGTGCCGATGCACAAGGTCCTGGCCGAGCAACGCATTCCGCTGGAGATGGGCGATTATTTGAAGATGCTGCCGCACAAGCATGGCACGGACGGCTTCTTCGCCGCCGTGCTGGAGCGCAAGGCCGCTTCGCCCAAGCCCGACGTCTCCGACGAGCCCGCTGCCGAATAAAGGCCGATGCCGCTGACCAGCCTGATCGATGCGCTACTCGACGACCTGAGCCGCCCCGGCATGCCGTGGCAGGTCGCGTCCATCGTCGCCTGCATCCTGTTCGGCTGGCTCAGCGCGCAACTCGTGCGCCTGTGGGGCCGCCGCCGCCGCGGCGAAGAGGGCGGCCTGCTGCATACGGGCGTGGAAAGTTTTACGCGCGTCGTGGCGCCGCTGCTCGTCGTCGGCTTGCTGTCCCTGGCGCAAGTCCTTCTTTCCCAGAACCGCTTCCACACCAACATCGTCAAGGTCGCGATCCCGGTCTTCTGGTCGCTGGCCGCCATCCGCCTCGTGTTCTACCTGCTGCGCCGCGTGTTCGGGCGGCGCGGGCACCTGGGCCAGGCATTCGTCACGTTCGAAAAGATCTTCGCGCTCGTCGCGTGGCTGGCCGTGGCGCTGTACATCACGGGGCTGTGGCCGGACATCTTCGATTTCCTCGACAGCTACAAGATCCAGTTCGGCCCCAAGAAATCCAACAGCGTCACCTTGGCCGATATCGTGCAGGCCGTCACGTCGATCGTCGTGGCGCTGATGCTGGCCCTGTGGGCCGGCGCCGCGCTGGAAGAGCGCTTGATGGGCGTGCATGCCCTGCACAGTTCGCTGCGGGTGGCGCTGGCGCGTCTCGGCCGCGCGCTGATGATCGTCGGCGCCGTGCTGCTGAGCCTGAACCTGGTCGGCATCGACCTCACCGTATTGTCCGTGTTCGGCGGCGCGCTGGGCGTAGGTCTCGGTCTCGGCATGCAAAGGATTGCCAGCAATTACGTGTCCGGCTTCATTATCCTGCTCGAGCGCAGCCTGTCGATCGGCGACATGATCACGGTCAGCACGTTTACCGGCAAGGTCACCCAGATCAACACCCGCTACACGGTGCTGCAGGGCCTGGATGGCGTGGAAACCGTGCTGCCGAACGAATTGCTGATCTCGGGGCCCGTGCAGAACCAGTCGCTGACGACGCGCCGCGTGCGCGCTTCGACCAAGGTGACGATCGCCTACGGCTCGGACCTGGAACAGGTGATGCCGCTGCTGGTGGCACAGGCCGTCGGTACGCCGCGCGTGCTGGAAGACCCGGCGCCGGGCATCTCGCTGGCGCGCTTCGGTCCGGACGGCTACGAGCTGGACCTGGGTTTCTGGATCGCCGATCCGGAAAACGGGCAGGGCGGCGTCGTGTCGGATATCAACAAGAAAATCCATGCGCTCGTGCAGTCGGGTGCCATCAAATTGGGTTACCCCTCGGTTGATACCCGGCTCCTTGATTCCCATATAGCGTCCGTTGTGGCGCGAATCACGCAACCGGCGCAGAATTCGTAAGCGGCAGCTTATTCGTCGCGTCAATACGTGCCGTGTGGCACGGCTTACGCGTAAAATGGGTGTTTGCGTCATGCACCAATGCATGACAATCTTGTCATATGAACCGTTTCATAGAAAGAACGGCACTACCTTCTCATCCTTAGCGGAGTTTCGATGAATTTTCTCAGCAACACCCTGCACGCCGTGCTGTCCTTCCTGGACGGCGGTCTGTTCGACCTGTCGGTCTGGCAGATGGTCGTGTACACGCTGGTCGTCACCCACATCACGATCGCCGGCGTGACGATTTACCTGCACCGCCACCAGGCGCACCGCGCGCTGGACCTGCATCCGATCGCGAGCCACTTCTTCCGCTTCTGGCTGTGGATGACCACCGGCCAGGTGACCAGGGAATGGGCCGCCGTGCACCGCAAGCACCATGCCAAGTGCGAGACGGTGGAAGATCCGCACAGCCCGGTCACGCACGGTATCAAGAAGGTGTTGCTGGAAGGCGTGGAACTGTACCGTGCCGAAACCAGGAACAAGGAAACCCTGGAAAAATATGGCCACGGTTGCCCGAACGACTGGATCGAGAACAAGCTGTACACGCCGTACAGCTGGCTGGGCGTGTCGATCCTGCTGCCGCTGAACGTCGCCATGTTCGGCGTTATCGGCGTCACGATCTGGGCCGTGCAAATGCTGTGGATCCCGATCACGGCGGCCGGCATCATCAACGGCATCGGCCACTACTGGGGCTACCGCAACTACGACTGCAACGATGCGGCGACGAACGTCCTGCCGTGGGGCATCCTCATCGGCGGCGAAGAGCTGCACAACAATCACCACACGTTCGCCACGTCGGCGAAGCTGTCGAGCAAGTGGTACGAGTTCGACATCGGCTGGGCCTATATCCGCACGCTGGAAATGATCGGCCTGGCCAAGGTCAAGAAGACCATTCCGAAGCCGAAGCTGCAAAAGAACAAGCTGGAAGCGGACTTCGATACCTTGCAGGCCGTCATCGCCAACCGCTACGACGTGATGGCGAAATACGCGAAATCCGTCAAGCACGCGTTCCGCGAGGAGGTCGAGCACCTGAAGCAAAAGGCCGAGCTGGAATCGCGCTTCCTGAAGAGCTCGCGCAAGCTGATGCAGCGCGAACCGGCGAAGCTGCAGGCGCCGCAGCAGGCCCAGCTGGTCGAACTGTTCCAGCACAGCAAAGCCCTGGAAACGATGCACCAGATGCGCGTGGAACTGGGCGCGATCTGGGAACGCTCGCACTCGACCCGCGACCAGTTGCTGCACCAGCTGCAGGACTGGTGTGCCCGCGCCGAGGCGTCCGGCATCAAGTCGCTGCAGGAATTCTCGATGCGCCTGCGCAGCTATGCATAAGTCCGCGACGGCTTGACCAGCGTTACGCGTGGGCTCGGGGAGCCCACCCTACCGAGATCGGCTCTAAAAACGGCTCCTGCGGGAGCCGTTCTTTATCGGCACTCCGTCACGCGGCGCTCTCCGCACGCGATCATGATGCCCACGTCCGGGTTCGACAGGTAATCCAGGTGCGCCGTTATCGGGTTTTCGATCAGGCCGAACCAAGCTGCAGCTGCCGTCGTTCGACACGAGCACGTCCGCTACGGCCACGTCGGGCGCCGCGTAGCGGGCCGGCAGCAGGCGGTAGGACAGCAAATCGTTCGGGTCCGTGAAGGCGACGATGGCCAGGCGCTGCAAGGCTTCCGTGCGGCGGTTGGGCTGGCGCCGACGCTGGCGAGTGGATCAAATGACCCCAATCAATGGCTCAGAAAAACAAAAAAGCCGCGCGCTGTGAAGCGGGCGGCTTTTTCGAAATAAAAAACCAGATTACTTGATCTTGGTTTCTTTGTAGACCACGTGCTTGCGAGCCTTCGGGTCGAATTTGGTGATTTCCATCTTCGCCGGCATCGTGCGCTTGTTCTTGGTCGTGGTGTAGAAGTGACCGGTACCTGCGGTCGATTCCAGTTTGATCTTGTCGCGGCCAGTTTTTGCCATGATGACTCCCTAATTAGATTTTCTCGCCGCGGGCGCGCATGTCGGCCAGCACAGCGTCGATGCCGAGCTTGTCGATGACGCGCAGACCGGCGTTCGACACACGCAGGGAGACCCAGCGGTTTTCGGATTCTACGAAGATGCGGCGGTTCTGCAGGTTCGGCAGAAAACGACGCTTGGTTTTGTTGTTGGCGTGGGAGACGTTGTTGCCAACCATCGGACCCTTGCCAGTAACTTGGCAAACACGTGCCATAGCGCACTCCTTGAATAAACTTCCACAATCGGAAAAACGAGAGTATAGCGTGAAAACCGTCGCGTAATCAACAACTTGCGGAAAAAAATTGTGTCTCAATAAACTCAGTAAATTTAACAATCGTAAGTTTCCGCAATGTTTGCATCGTAAGGCCCTGTTTTCACACCGTTATTTGCCGGCGGCTCCAGTTCTTCCGGACCGTTCGACATGCGCCACGAGTGCCCGCAGCGCGGCCTGGATGGGTGCCGCGAAGCGCGGCGTCGACGCGATCGCGTCCGGATCGATGCCCGAGCCGATGACGGGGATGCGCAGGCAGGCGTCGAGGACGAGGTCGGCCGACATCGTGCGCAGCGTCTCTTTCAATGCCTCGTCGGCATGGAAGGATTGATAGGACGGGTTGAGCAGGGCGACGGGCTTGTGCGCGAACGGCGCATGGCTGACGACCCAATCGAGCGTGTTCTTGATGGTGCCCGTGACGCCATGCGCGTATTCCGGACTGGCGATGAGCAGCGCATCGGCCGCCGGGATGGCCTTCTGCAGGGCCAGCACGCCGGGCGGGACGTCGGTCCGCTCCGGATTGAATAATGGAAAATCCTTGTGCTGCGCGCAGAGTTCGATGGTAACGCCAGCCGGCGCGAGGTCGCCGCAGGCGCGCAGCAGGCCGGCGCTCATCGACCGTGCGCGCTGGCTGCCGCAGAGGGCAAGAATACGTAGAGACATGGATTCGACGTCATAACGAAAACGTCATCCTAACAGCACACCCATCACGGTCAAAAATTCGGGGTCAGAGCACTTTTTGCGCAGGTGCGTCGTCGTCCTCGCGTGCGTCTCGCGGCCGGAATGTCGGACGCAAACCACGGTCGAAGCAGGAAGCCGCGGTCACGGCGATACCTTTGCGTGCGTCCAAGGTGTCGCGGCCGCGCCGGCGTTTCATGTTGGGACGACACGAATCAACACACGAGGGCTTCATGTCTGAAAAATCCATGGCGCAAGCTCCGCCGTCAACGTTGGCGGAGGTGTGCGATATCCGCCCGGCGCCACTACCGGCGCGGCCGCTGGCATGGCTGTTGTGCTATGGCGTCACATATTTCGCGCTGCGCCTGGCCGTAGGCGGCACGCTCGAGCGCGATGAGGCGGAAATCGTCTACCTCGTCCAGGACCTGCGTCCCGGCTACGGCCCCCAGCCCCCGTTGTACGCCTGGCTGCAATGGCTGGCGTTCCAGGCGTTCGGCCTGAACTGGTTCGGTTTGCTGATCCTGAAGGATGTGCTGTTGATGGGCAGCTATTTCTGCATGGCTCGCGCCGCGCACCTCCTCGTCGGACCGCCCGCCGCGCTCGCCGCAGCCGCCGCGCTGGCCCTGTTTCCCCAGATCGGCTGGGAAGGGCCGCGCATCCAGACCCATTCCGTGCTGGTGGTGACGCTGTCCTGCGCCACCCTGTGGTGCTACGCGGCCCAGCTCGGCAAGGCCAGCCTGCCGCGCTATGCCATCCTCGGCCTGCTGTGCGGGCTGGGCCTGCAGGCCAAGTACAACTATGGCTTCCTGCTGGCCGGACTGGTGGTGGCCAGCCTGCTCGTGCCCGAGCACCGCCGCACGCTGTGGACGAGAGGGATGGCGGCGCGCGGCATAGCGCTGGCGGTGGGCGTGGCCGTGCTGGCGCTGCTGCCGCACGTCGCCTGGGTCGCCGAACATCCCGACGCGGCGTTCGGCGGCACGCTCAGCAAGATGCAGGATGGCATGCCGGACGGCCGCTATGGCGGACGCGTCCTGCTGGGGATGTGGAACGTGCTGCAGTCGGCCGTCGTGTTCGCCCTGCTGCCGCTTGCGGCGCTGGCAGTGGCGGTCTGGCCGCTGCGCCGTGAGGTGGTCATGGATCCGCGCCCACCGGCCAGCCGCTGTTTCCTGTGGCTGTATGCAAGCAATCTTGTGCTGCTGCTGGGCGTGGCGTTGAGCGGACAGGTCGGCACCATCAAGGACCGCTGGATGATCCCCGTGCTGTTCCACCTGCCGCTGGCGGCCTGCGTGCTGGTGCCCGCGCTGCGCACGCCGCGCGTGGCGCGACGCGTCTGGCGGCTCGCGGTCGTCTGCGCGTTCGGCTGGCTGGCGCTGCTGCCGCTGCGCGTGCTCGTGGGCTCGCTGGCCGGCCGCGTCACGACCGTGCACCATCCCTACGCTTCACTGGCGCGCGTGGTGGACGGGCGCTGTCCGGGCGCGGGGGCCATCGTCACGGAAAGCCTGCTCACCGCCGGCAACCTGCGTTTCGTCCACCCCGCATGGCGTGCCGTGCTGCTCGACGCGGATGTCGGCCCGCGGCCGCCGCTGGCGGGGCCGGTGGCGCTGGTGACGCACGCCGGCGCCTGGGCCGGTTGGCAGCGCCGCTTCCACGCGGCCTATCCGACGGCTGCGGCGGATGCGCAGGCGCGGGTCGAGCTGCCGCTCGGCTACGGCGCCGGCGGGACGATGGCATTCGCCATCGCGTGCGTGCGCCTGCCCGCGCCCCGGACTGCGCCCTAGAGCTGGCCGTGCTCGGCGAACGAGTGGACGAGGGGGCCGGCGACGACGAAATGGTCGAGCACGCGGATGTCCACGAGTTCCAGCGCCTGCATGAGGGCACGCGTCAGGCGCAGGTCGGCGTCGCTCGGTTCCGCCACGCCGGAGGGGTGGTTGTGCGCCAGGATCACGCCGGCGGCATTGCGTGCCAGCGCCTCGATGACGACTTCGCGCGGGTAAACGCTCGTGTGCGTGAGCGTCCCGCGGAACAGTTCGCGGTCCGCGATCAGGCGATTCTTGACGTCCAGGAACAGCACGACGAAGGATTCATGGCGCTGGCCGGAGAGCTTCATGCGCAGATAGCGTTTTACCAGTTCGGGCGCACCGAAGGCGGATCCCGCCTGCAACTGCTCGGCGATGGCGCGCCGAGCCAGTTCCATCACGGCCTGGAACTGGGCGTACTTGGCCATGCCGAGGCCGTGGACTTCGGAAAAATCGCCCAAAGTCGCACCGAACAGCCCGTGCAGCGAGCCGAAATGCTGCAGGATGTCGCGCCCCAGTTCCACGGCGCTCTTGCCGCGCACGCCTACACGCAGCAGCAGCGCCAGCAATTCAGGATCCGACAGCGCCGCGGCGCCTTCGCGCACGAGCCGTTCGCGCGGCCGGCTCTGTTCCGGCCAGTCTTCGATGCTCATCGATACCCTCCCTGATGCGAGGGGAGCATTATTTGCCCGGCCGGGCGGTCGGACCATGACGCGGGCGAAAGAAAAGCTTGGGAATGCGCAACCATGGACGATCTTGCAATGTACGACCGTATCGGCAACAGAAATTCCGCCAGCCGAGGCGGGAGCGGCACGGGTGGCTTACAATAGCGATTTGCACGTCAACCGAACACGCCGAATGTCTTCCTCCAACGCTCCCATCGTCACCGAATCGTCGTACCTGACCCTGCATTATCGTCTTGCCACCACGGACGGCACGGACATCGTCACGACCTTCGGCAGCACCCCGGCCACGCTGTTGCTGGGCCAAGGCCAGCTCGCCCCGTTCCTCGAACAACGCCTGCTCGGCCTGGCCGAAGGCACGCACACGACGTTCGACCTGAGCCCGGAGGAAGGATTCGGCGAGCGCAATCCCGACCTGATCCAGGCGGTGTCGAAAAAGACCCTGGACGAGAATTCGGAACCGGACGCCGATTACCAGGTCGGCGACCTCGTCGATTTCCGCGCGCCGGGCGGCGGCCGCTTTGCCGGCGTGCTGCGCGAGATGCGCGCGAACGACGCGGTATTCGACTTCAACCACCCGCTGGCCGGCCAGCCGCTGAAGTTCGAAGTCCAGCTGATTTCCGTGCTCTAACCAACGCTCAACACACACATGGAAAACGAGATCCTGTTAGCCCAGCCGCGCGGTTTCTGCGCCGGCGTCGACCGTGCGATCGAGATCGTCGAGCGCGCCCTGCAGCAGTTCGGCGCGCCGATCTACGTGCGCCACGAGATCGTCCACAATGCCTACGTCGTCAACGACCTGCGTAACAAGGGCGCCATCTTCATCGAAGACCTGGACGACGTCCCGGCCGGCAATACGCTCGTGTTTTCCGCGCACGGCGTGTCGAAGGCCGTGCGCGACGAAGCCGAGTCGCGCGGCCTGAAAGTCTACGATGCCACGTGCCCCCTGGTGACCAAGGTGCACGTCGAGGTCGCCAAGATGCGCAGGCAGGGCGCCGAGATCATCATGATCGGCCACGCCGGCCACCCGGAAGTCGAAGGCACGATGGGCCAGACGGAAGAGGGCATGCACCTCGTCGAGACGGTCGACGACGTCGAGAAGCTGAGCGTCGCCAATCCCGACCAGCTGGCGTATGTGTCGCAGACGACGCTGTCCGTGGACGACACCGCGGAGATCATTGCCGCGCTGAAGGCACGCTTCCCGAACATCATCGAGCCGAAGAAGGGCGATATCTGCTACGCCACGACGAACCGCCAGGAAGCCGTGAAATTCATGGCGCCGCAGGTGGAAGTGGTGATCGTCGTCGGCAGCCCGAACAGCTCGAACTCGAACCGCCTGCGCGAAGTGGCCGAGAAGAAGGGCACGCCGGCCTACATGGTCGACAATGCGGCCGGCATCGATCCCGCCTGGATCGTCGGCAAGAAGCGCATCGGCGTCACGGCCGGTGCGTCGGCGCCGGAAGTGCTCGTGCAGGCCGTGATCGAGCGCCTGAAGGCACTGGGCGCCGCCAGCGTGCGCGCGCTCGAGGGCGTCGAGGAAAACGTCACCTTCCCGTTGCCCAAGGGCCTGGACGCCGCCAGGGCGACCGCGGCCTGATCCTTTCTTCCGCCCGCGGCGCCATGCCGCGGGCCGCCGCGAATACGGCAGCGCGACCATCGAGATCCAGCCCGAGCGCATCAAGGGCCGGCGCGTGCTGATCGTCGACGACGTGCTGGCCACGGGCGGCACGATCGAGGCGGCGGCGACCTTGCTGCGCCGCGTCGGCAAGGACGTCGTCGGTGCCGCCGCACTGTTCGACGTCGCATTCTTCAAGGACAAGCGTAACCTCACCATGCCGGTCGTGACGCTGCGCGACGTGTAAGCGAATGTGTAAATTCGGGCAACTCATCCATTGTCCGATGTTATGATGACGCTCGGAATTATGTTGCTCGAATAGCGGCACTCGTACAACGGGTGCCGTTTTTGTTAGTTCGAAAGGAATGAATACGTAGCATGGAAACCTTTGTCCAACAGATCCTGAACGGGCTGGTGCTGGGCAGCATGTATGCGCTCGTCGCGCTCGGCTACACGATGGTCTACGGCGTGCTCAACCTGATCAACTTCGCGCACGGGGACGTGCTGATGATCGGCGCCATGGTCGGCCTCTCCATCCTGAAACTGCTGGACGGCGCCTTTCCCGGCCTGCCCGGCGGCGTGCAACTGGCCATCGCCATTCTTGGCGCCATCCCCGTCACGATGCTCGTGAACGTCCTCATCGAACGCATCGCCTACCGCCGCCTGCGCAACGCGCCGCGCCTGGCGCCGCTGATCACGGCGATCGGCGTGTCGATCCTGCTGCAGACGTTCGCCATGATGATCTGGGGCCGCAGCCCGCTGCCGTTCCCGCAACTGCTGTCGTCCGACCCCGTCATGATCGGCGGCGCCGTGATCTCGCATACGCAAGTGCTGCTGCTCGTGCTGGCCGCCGCCGCGATGGTCGGCCTCGTCTTCCTCGTCGAGAAGACCCGCATGGGCCGCGCGATGCGTGCCGTCGCCGAGAATCCGCGCGTGGCGGGCCTGATGGGCGTCGACTCGAACCGCGTCATCGTCGCCACGTTCGCCATCGGCGCCGCGCTGGCGGCCGTCGCCGGCGTGATGTGGGGCGCAAACTATGCGTCGATCCAGTTCGCGATGGGCACCGTGCCGGGCATGAAGGCGTTCTCGGCCGCCGTGCTGGGCGGTATCGGCAATATCTACGGCGCCATGATCGGCGGCATCGTCCTCGGCATCATCGAAAGCCTCGGCGCCGGCTACATCGGCGACCTGACCGGCGGCTTCCTCGGCAGCCACTACCAGGACATCTTCGCGTTCATCGTGCTGATCCTCGTGCTGACCGTGCGGCCGTCCGGCATCATGGGCGAGCGCGTGGCCGACCGAGCATAAGGAGAACGATCCCATGGCTCTCCTGACCTTCGACACGGCGCACAAACCGCGCCAGGCGTACACGAGCATGGCCGTGCTGCTGGCCGTGATGCTCGTCTTCCCGTTCGTGGCCGCGCAGTTCGGCAACTCGTGGGTGCGCATCCTCGACATGGCCCTGCTGTACATCATGCTGGCGCTGGGCCTGAACATCGTGGTCGGCTTCGCCGGCCTGCTGGACCTTGGCTATATCGCATTCTTCGCCGTCGGCGCCTACCTGACTGGCCTGCTGGCGTCGCCGCAGTTCGCCGCGCTGCTGGAATCCGTCGTCAACTACCATCCGGACCTGCAGGACGCCATCGTCCGCACGTTCGGCGAGGACGTGCGCACGAACGGCATCCACCTGTCCGTGTGGGCGATCGTGCCGCTGGCGGCGCTCGTGGCGGCGCTGTTCGGCGCGCTGCTCGGTGCGCCCACCTTGAAGCTGCGCGGCGACTATCTCGCCATCGTCACCCTGGGCTTCGGCGAGATCATCCGGATCTTCATGAACAACCTGAACGATCCGATCAATTTCACCAACGGCCCGCAAGGCATCAACCTGATCGATCCGATCCGGATCTTCGGCGTGTCGCTGGCCGGCGAGGCGGGTTCGCGCGCCACCGTGTACATCGGCGGCTTCGGCATGCCGTCCGTGAACGCCTATTACTTCCTGTTCCTGCTGCTGTGCATCGTGACGATCTTCGTGACGAGCCGTCTGCAGCACTCGCGCCTGGGCCGCGCCTGGGTCGCGATCCGCGAGGACGAGATCGCCGCGAAGGCCATGGGCATCAACACCCGCAACGTCAAGCTGCTTGCCTTCTCGATGGGCGCGTCGTTCGGCGGCGTCGCCGGCGCGATGTTCGCTGCCTTCCAGGGTTTCGTTTCTCCGGAATCGTTCGCGCTGACGGAGTCCATCGCCGTGCTGGCGATGGTCGTGCTGGGTGGCATCGGCCATATCCCCGGCGTCGTGATGGGCGGCGTGCTGCTGGCCGCGCTGCCGGAAGTGTTGCGCCACGTCGTCGAGCCCGCGCAGCAGGCATTGTTCGGCAAGGTCGTCATCGAGGCCGAGGTGTTGCGCCAGCTGCTGTACGGCCTGGCGATGGTGCTGATCATGCTGAACCGTCCGGCCGGCCTGTGGCCGTCGCCCCGCAAGGAAGACCGCCCCGCTGCCGCCCTCGCCAAGGACGAGAAAGAAGAAGAAAAAGAGGAGCGCGAGGCATGAGCGAGGTCATCCTGAACATTGCCGGCGTGAATAAACGCTTCGGCGGCCTGCAGGCCCTGACCGACGTCGGCGTCAAGATCACGAAGGGCCAGATCTATGGTCTCATCGGCCCGAACGGCGCCGGCAAGACCACGTTCTTCAACGTGATCACGGGCCTGTATCAGCCGGACACGGGCACGTTCGAACTGGACGGCAAGCCCTATTCGCCGTCGGCCCCGCACGCGGTGGCCAAGGCGGGGATCGCGCGCACGTTCCAGAACATCCGCCTGTTCGGCGAGATGTCCGCGCTGGAAAACGTGATGGTCGGGCGCCATGTGCGCACGCGCCAGGGCGTGTTCGGCGCCATCTTCCGCCACAAGGACGCGCGCCGGGAAGAGGAGGCGATCCGCGCCCGCGCGCAGGAATTGCTGGACTTCGTCGGCATCGGGCAATACGCCCAGCGCACGGCGCGCTTCCTGTCGTACGGCGACCAGCGCCGCCTGGAGATCGCGCGCGCGCTCGCGACCGAGCCGAAACTGCTGGCGCTGGACGAGCCGGCGGCCGGCATGAACGCCACGGAAAAGGTCGCGCTGCGCGAACTGCTGGTCAAGATCCAGCGTGCCGGCGTCACGATCCTGCTGATCGAACACGATGTGAAACTCATGATGGGATTGTGCGACCGCATGTCGGTACTGGAATACGGCAAGCTGATCGCGGAAGGGCTGCCGGCCGAGATCCAGAAGAACCAGGCCGTCATCGACGCCTATCTCGGAGGTGCCCACGCATGACCGACAATATCCTGAAAATCGCCGGCCTGAAGGTGGCCTACGGCGGCATCAAGGCCGTCAAGGGCATCGACCTGGAAGTCAGCCGCGGCGAACTCGTCACGCTGATCGGCGCCAACGGCGCGGGCAAGACGACCACGTTGAAAGCCATCACGGGCACCCTGCCACCGTGCAAGGTGGAAGGCACGATCGCCTACCTGGGCCAGGCGCTGAGCGCGAATAAATCGTTCAGGCTCGTCGAGCAGAAGCTGGCCATGGTGCCGGAAGGTCGAGGCGTGTTCACGCGCATGACGATCCACGAAAACCTGTTGATCGGCGCCTACACGCGCAACGACAAGGCCGGGATCGACGCCGACATCGATAAATGGTACGCGGTGTTCCCGCGCCTGAAGGAGCGCTCGAGCCAGCTGGCCGGCACGCTGTCCGGTGGCGAGCAGCAGATGCTGGCGATGGCGCGCGCGCTGATGTGCCATCCTACGTTGCTACTGCTGGACGAGCCGTCGATGGGGCTGGCGCCCATCATGGTCGAGAAAATCTTCGAGGTGATCCGCGACGTGTCGCAGCAGGGCATCACGGTCCTCCTCGTGGAGCAGAACGCGAAGCTGGCGCTGCAGGCGGCGCACCGGGCTTATGTGATGGAATCGGGGGCGATCACGATGACGGGGAATGCGCAGGACATGCTGCACGATCCGCGCGTTCAAGCCGCCTATCTCGGGGAGTGACGTACGCGGTGTGTTGGCGTTACGCGTGGGCACCGGGTGCCCACCCTACGGCTGCATGATTCGCGTAGGGTGGGCACCCGTGCCCACGCGGACGTTTGCGGTGTGTTGGCGTTACAAGCAACAAAACAAACGGCCCGGAACCGCTTTCGCGGTCCGGGCCGTTCGGCTTCCTGGGAGGGGAAGCTACGCGGTAAGCTTTAGGCAGCAGCGGCCGAGTTGGCAGCGGCACCAGCCTTGCGGGTGGCTTGCGTGAACTGCGACACGGCGGCGTTCAGGTTCGATTCGATCGCCTCGACGGCCTGCTTGGTCGTCTTGGTGAACTGCTCGTAGCCGGCGTTGGCGTTGCTGATGGCGGTCTTCAGGGCCGACACGTAGGTTTCCGAACCAGCCGGGGCGTTCTTGGTCACTTCGTCGACCAGCGAGATCACCTTGCGGTTGACTTCGGCGAACTGGCTTTCGGCGGCTTTCGAGAACTCGGCGCCGGCGTCGGCGGCGATCGATGCCACCTGACGGCCGTAGGCCAGGGCCTTTTCAGCGGCCGGCTGCGCTTGCGAAGCCGACACGGCGAAGAATTCCTGCGCATCCTTGACAGCCAGCAGTTGGCGTGCGGTTGCCGACGAGTCTTCGATCGCGGCCTTGGCGGTGTTGATGTTCAGGTCCACCAGCTTTTCCACGCCTTCGAAGGTCTTGGTAGTCAGGGCCGACAGCAGGGCGAACTGGGATTCGAGGTTGGCTTTGGTCGCGTTCGAAAACTGCTCAGGGAATGCAAACATATGGTTCTCCAGTAATGGATCGTTATGTGAACTTTTGCTTTTGAGGTGCCTTGGGACACCTGCTTGGACCAGTTACAGCGGTATTGCAAGGGGAAAATCTAGAACAACTTAATGCTACTCAGCGATTGTGCGCCGCAACATGAGGCCATTTTTCCTGCTTTTCGATTATGCGTCAAGCACTTTTGATGCGACGCACAATTGAACACCAGACCTTTGCGTAATATCAACGGATACAAACGTTTGCGCCGTTTTTGTTTGCGCCGATACAACAGTTTTTAAGCAAAAAGTGCTTGCCGACGCATCCGGAACGGCCATGCTAGACTTGTCATTCTATGCCCGATTCGACTGTAACGCCGGCCGCCCCGGCCCTCCGGCAGGCGCGCCGGCCGTCCCCGATGCCGCTGTTCTTCGTCGTCCTGTGGAGCACGGGCTTCATTGCCGCCAAATACGGGCTGCCGTATGCGCCGCCGCTGTCCTTCCTGATCCTGCGCTGCCTGGGCGCCGTCGCGATCCTGCTGCCCGCCGTCCTGCTGACGGGCGCAGCCTGGCCGCGCGGGCGCATCCATCACGTGGCGCTGGCCGGGCTGCTGCTGCAGGCCGGCTACCTGGGCGGTGTGTGGAGCGCCATCAAACTCGGCATGCCGGCCGGGCTGTCGGCGCTGATCGTCGGCATGCAGCCGATCCTGACGGCCATCGCCGCCCCGCTGATCGGCGAGCGGGTCCGGCCGCGCCAGTGGCTCGGGTTGCTGCTGGGCCTGGCCGGCCTGGCCGTCGCCGTGCTGGGCGTTGCATTCGTTATCAAAAAATAAAGGAGAATGAAATGGACGCCTCCCACCTTTACGAGCGGAATGACGAACGGCAAGAAGGGAGCGGGGGATAGCGGAAGGGGTGGACC
>NZ_JBFUDR010000074.1:0-22529 GCF_056404615.1 Massilia sp. P2_C2
CATCCATCGGATGCGCACCGGCCGGCAGCGCTTCCAGCGCGGCCTTCACCGCGTGCGGCAGGCCGCGCAGCGATTTCAGCCTGGCCTTGTAGCCCTTCAGTTCCGCCGCGTTCGGCAGCTTGCCGTGCACGAGCAGGTAGGCGATTTCCTCGAACTCGCTATTGTCCGCCACGTCCAGGATGTCGTAGCCGCGGTAATGCAGGTCGTTGCCCGAGCGGCCCACGGAGCACAGCGCGGTATTGCCGGCCGCGACGCCGGACAGGGCCACGGATTTCTTCGGCTTGAAGGTGGGGGTATCAGTCATCGTAGTCTCCTTTGACTTGTTCTGGATTATCTGGCTTTGTTCTGGGCGAACAGTGCGTCGAGCTTCTGTTCATAGCTGTGATAGTCGATACGCTCGTAGAGTTCCGCGCGCGTCTGCATCGTGTCGACGACGTTCTTCTGCGTGCCGTCGCGGCGGATCGCCGCGTAGACGTTTTCCGCGGCCTTGTTCATCGCGCGGAAGGCCGACAGCGGGTACAGCACGATGTCGACGTCGGCGCCGCGCAGCTCGTCCACCGTGAACAGCGGCGTCGCGCCGAATTCCGTGATGTTGGCGAGGATGGGCACCTTGACGGCTTTCTTGAACTGCGCGTACATCTCCAGGCTCGTGATGGCTTCCGGGAAGATCATGTCGGCGCCCGCCTCCACGCACGCGACGGCGCGCTCGACGGCTTTCTCGAGGCCCTCGAYCGCGAGGGCATCGGTACGCGCCATGATGACGAAGTCGTCGTCCGTGCGCGCGTCGACGGCGGCTTTCACGCGATCGACCATCTCGGCCTGGCTGACGATCTCCTTGCCCGGACGGTGACCGCAGCGCTTGGCGCCGACCTGGTCCTCGATATGGCAGGCGCCGGCGCCGGCCTTGATCAGCGAACGCACGGTGCGCGCGACGTTGAACGCCGACGAGCCGAAGCCGGTATCGATGTCGACGAGCAGGGGCAGGTCGCACACGTCGGTGATACGGCGCACGTCGATCAGCACGTCTTCCAGCCCGGAGATGCCGAGGTCCGGCAGGCCCAGCGATCCGGCCGCGACGCCGCCGCCGGACAGGTAGATGGCACGGTAGCCGGCGCGCTTGGCCAGCAGGGCGTGGTTGGCGTTGATCGCGCCGRTCACCTGCAGCGGATGTTCTTCCTGGACGGCCTGGCGGAATCGGGCGCCGGCGGATTGTTGGCTCATGTCCTTACCTTTCTCGAAGCGGTTCTGTGTTGGATGGCCTATGGTTTGCAAGGACCATGCCACGCGCATCTGGCTGCGAATAACCCGGAATATCAAGGACTTGGATGCGCCAGCCGGCTGCGACGCGTTTCATGGCGTTTCAGAGTGAAACACCGAAACGAAACACGTTCGACGAGACATGGCGCTGTAAACGTAAAAAAACCCGCCGCGGGCGGGTTTAGGCTTGGTGGGCATTTGGGGCCGGGGGCCCCAAATGAAACGAGCCCACCATGCACATCAATGACGATCAGTGCGCCGATGCGCCTGCGGCACCGATACCGGTCTCCGAACGCACTTCCTGCGCCTCGTAACCGGCCTTGTCGATCGCGGCACGCTGGCTCTTGTCCGTCACCGAGAACAGCCAGACACCGACGAAGCCGACGGTCATCGAGAACAGCGCGGGCGAGGTGTACGGGAAGATCTCGGCCGTGTTGTGGAACACGTCGACCCACACGGACTTCGACAGCAGGGTCAGGATCACGGCCGTGCCCAGGCCCAGGAAGCCGCCCACGGTCGCGCCGCGGGTGGTGCACTTGCTCCACAGGACGGACATGAACAGCACCGGGAAGTTGGCCGAGGCCGCGATTGCGAATGCCAGCGACACCATGAAGGCGACGTTGATCTTTTCGAACACGATACCCAGCAGCACGGCGGCGATGCCCAGGCAGACCGTCGTGATGCGCGACACGCGCAGTTCGCTGCCCGGGGCCGGCTGGCCCTTCTTGATCACGGTGGCGTACAGGTCGTGCGACACGGCCGAGGCGCCGGACAGCGTCAGGCCGGCCACGACGGCCAGGATCGTTGCGAACGCGACGGCCGAGATGAAGCCGAGGAACACGTCGCCGCCGACGGCATTCGCGAGGTGCACTGCCGCCATGTTGTTACCACCCAGCAGCTTGCCGGCAGCATCCTTGAAGGACGGGTTCGTACCGACCAGCACGATTGCGCCGAAGCCGATGATGAAGGTCAGGATGTAGAAGTAGCCGATCCAGGTGGTCGCCCACAGCACCGATTTACGTGCTTCCTTGGCGCTCGGGACGGTGAAGAAGCGCATCAGGATGTGCGGCAGGCCGGCCGTACCGAACATCAGGGCCATGCCGAACGAGATGCCGGAGATCGGGTCCTTGATGAAACCGCCCGGGCCCATGATCGCATCTTTCTTGCTGTGCACTTCGACGGCCTTGGCGAACAGCGCTTCCGGGCTGAAGTTGTACATGGCCAGCACGGAGAACGCCATGAACGAGGCGCCGCCCAGCAGCATCACGGCCTTGATGATCTGCACCCAGGTCGTCGCGGTCATGCCGCCGAACAGCACGTAGACCATCATCAGCGCGCCCACGATCACGACGGCGATCCAGTAGTCCAGGCCGAACAGCAGCTTGATCAGCTGGCCGGCGCCGACCATCTGGGCGATCAGGTAGAACAGCACGGTGACCAGCGTGCCGGAGGCCGCGAACATGCGGACCGGCTTCTGGGCAAAGCGGTAGGCGGCCACGTCGGCGAACGTGAAGCGGCCCAGGTTGCGCAGGCGCTCGGCCATCAGGAACGTGATGACGGGCCAGCCGACGAGGAAGCCGATCGCATAGATCAGGCCGTCGAAGCCGTTCGCGAACACGGCGGCGGAAATGCCCAGGAACGAGGCGGCCGACATGTAGTCGCCGGCGATCGCCAGGCCGTTCTGGAAGCCGGTGATGCCGCCGCYGGCCGTGTAGAAGTCGGACGCGGAACGGGTGCGCTTGGCGGCCCACTTGGTGATGAACAGGGTGAAGACCACGAACCCGACGAACATGATGATCGCGGTCCAGTTGGTGGGYTGCTTCTGGGCCTGGCCCAGGTCGGGCGCGGCGAGCACGGCGCCGGTGGCGCCCAGCAGCGCCAGGGCGGCGGCGCCGCGGATGAGGTTCTTGGTCTTCATGCGCGTACCTTCTCCTTGCCGGCGGCAGCGTTGCGTTGGATGGCGTCGGTCAGTGCGTCGAACTCGTTGTTGGCGCGGCGCACGTAGATGCCGGTGACGGCGATCGTGAACAGGATCACGAACAGGCCCAGCGGCACGCCCCAGGACATGACGCCGGCGCCGATCTTCGAGGCCATGAACTGCTTGTCGAACGCATTGAGCAGCGTGAAACCGTAGTACACGATCATCACGGCCCAGGTCAACAACCAGCCGAAGCTGGAACGCGTCTTGACGAGCTTGTGGTAATTGGGGTCGCTCTTGACCCGCTGAACAATGTCATCTTCCACTTTTGTCTCCATTCTTAGTCATCTGCCGTTCAGGTGGACGGGCTGATAATGATCCTAAGTGTGCCTCCTTACCCAATTCTTACGGCTGGCGGAAAATATTTACGTCACGCGTTTCAACTTGAAACCAAATTGAAACATCGGTTGCACGTTGGAGTATACTTGCAACATGAGTTATCCGACCCGTCCCGCGCCCGCGCCGGATCCGGGCGCCGGCAAGCCCGTCATCTGGACGGTATCCGTGTCACGCCTGTCCGACCTGTTCCGCCACATCACCCCCGAGTACGACCACCTGGCCCAGATCGAGCCCCTGGCGCTGGGCTTCGACGAGGCCGCGCGCCACATCCGCGAACGCATGGCCACGGAACACTGCGACGTCGTGATCGCGGCCGGCTCCAACGCGGCCTACCTGAAGGGTCGCGTGTCGGTGCCCGTCGTGGTCGCCAGCGCGAGCGGCTTCGACGTCATGCAGGCCCTGGCACGCGCGCGCCGCATGTCCACGCGCATCGGCCTCGTGCAATACCAGCGTCCGCTGGCGGAACTGGCCGACTTCACGGCCACGTTCGGCCTCGCCATCGAGCAGCGCACCTATGTGACGGAAGACGATGCGCGCGCCACCATCGCCGAGCTGAAGGCGGCCGGCGTCGAGGTCATCGTCGGCGCCGGACGGATCACCGACCTCGCGGAGGAAGCGGGTCTCAAGACGGTGTTCGTCTACTCGCTCGACTCGATCCGGCGCGCCTTCGACGACGCCCTCGAGATGGCGCGCCTGACCCGGCTCGAGAGCGGACGCGGGCGGCGCGGCGCGGACGCCGACAGCCGCCGCGTACGGCGCGGCCTGAACGATTTGCGCGGGGAATCCGCCGCGATGGAACGCCTGCGCCAGACCGTCGTGCTGTACGCGCGCTCGCCGGCCACGGTGCTCATCCAGGGCGAGACGGGCAGCGGCAAGGAACTCGTGGCCCAGGCCATCCACCGTGAGAGCCCGCGGCGCGGCGCCAACCGGCCGTTCGTCGCCGTGAACTGCGGCGCGATCGCCGAGTCGCTGCTGGAGTCGGAATTGTTCGGCCACGAGGAAGGCGCGTTCACCGGCGCACGCCGCGGCGGCCACGCGGGACTGTTCGAGGCGGCCGACGGCGGCACCCTGTTCCTCGACGAGATCGGCGAGATGCCGCTCGCGCTGCAGACACGCCTGCTGCGCGTGCTGGAAGAACGCGAGGTCGTGCGCGTGGGCGGCACGCGTCCGGTGCCCATCGACGTGCGCGTGATCAGCGCCACGCACTGCGACCTGGAGGCGCGCGTGCGCGAGGGGCGCTTCCGCGCCGACCTGTTCTACCGCCTGGCCGTGCTGCGCCTCGCCCTGCCCCCGCTGCGCGAGCGCCGCGCCGACATCCCGCAGCTGGCCGAATGGGCGCTGAAGAACGCGCTCGCCGCGCTGAGCGCCCGGCCGCATCCGAACCTGGCGGCCGAGATTGCGGCGTGCGCGCCGCTGCTGGCGGGCCATGCCTGGCCGGGCAATGTGCGCGAGCTGCGCAACGTGATGGAACGACTCGCCCTGTTCCTCGCGGCCGAGCCGCTGCAGGCGCTGACGCCGGCCTTCCTGCTGACCGTCGCGCCGGAACTGGGCGCGGCCCCTACCCCGCCCGCCGCGGCGCTGCCGGTGCCCGCCTTGCCTGCGCAGGAAAACGTGGCCGACGTGCTGGCGCGCTTCAACGGCCAACGCGACGCGGCCGCGCGCCACCTGGGCATCAGCCGGACGACCTTGTGGCGCAGATTGAAGGCCGGAAACTAACCCGCCTGGTAGGGTGGGCGGCCCCCGCCCACGCGGACGTTTGCGCGCCAGATGCGTCCGCGTGAGCACAGGGTGCCCACCCTACCCGCCATCCAGCATGGATACGCCGGGTCCGCCTTAATGCGCCCCAACGCACACGCCCGTCGAAAGCCGTAGTATTATTTTTTTAATACGGCCTGGCGCCCGATCGGTGCCAGCTTTTGCACGCGCCGCCCATGAAGCGGCGCGCCCGCCCGTTCGCACGGAGGTACTATGCAAGACCTGTCGCAAGCCGCACTGTTTTCGCTGATCGGCAACACCCCGCTGGTCGAAGTCACCCGCATGGACACCGGCCCCTGCCGCCTGTTCCTCAAACTCGAATCCCAGAATCCCGGCGGCTCCATCAAGGACCGCGTCGGCCGCGCCATGATCGAGGCGGCGGAACGCGACGGCCGCCTCAAACCGGGCGGCACCGTCGTCGAGGCGACGGCCGGCAACACGGGGCTCGGCCTTGCCCTCGTCGCGCGCATCAAGGGGTACCGCGTCGTGCTCGTCGTACCCGACAAGATGGCGTCGGAAAAGATCCTGCACCTGAAGGCGCTCGGCGCCGAGATCCACCTGACCCGCTCCGACGTCGGCAAGGGCCACCCCGAGTACTACCAGGACTACGCGGCCCGTCTCGCGCGCGAGATCCCGGGCGCCTGGTTCGCCGACCAGTTCAACAATCCCGCCAACCCCCAGGCCCACGAAACGACCACCGCCCCCGAGATCTGGGACCAGATGCGCCACGAGCTGGACGCCATCGTCGTGGGCGTCGGCTCGTCCGGCACGCTGACTGGACTGTCGCGCTTCTTCGCGCGCGTGCAGCCCGACCTGGAATTCGTACTGGCCGATCCGCAGGGCTCGATCCTGGCCGACTACGTCAAGACGGGCAAGGTCAGCGACGTCTCCGGCTCCTGGGCCGTGGAAGGCATCGGCGAGGATTTCATCCCGTCCATCGCCGACATGACGCGCGTAAAAACGGCGTATTCGATCAGCGACGAGGACAGTTTCAACACGGCGCGCGAGCTGCTGCGCCAGGAAGGCATCCTGGCCGGCTCCTCGACGGGCACGCTGCTCGCCGCCGCGCTGCGCTGGTGCCGCGAGCAGACGACGCCGAAGCGCGTCGTGACGTTCGTGTGCGACACGGGCACGCGCTACCTGACCAAGGTCTACAGCGACGGCTGGATGGTCGACCAGGGCCTGCTGCACCGCCCGCAGCTGGGCGATTTGCGCGACCTGATCGGGCGCCGCTTCGACGATGGCGAAGTCATCACCGTCGCCCCGTCCGACACGCTGCTGACGGCGTTCAACCGCATGCGCAGCGCCGACCTCGCGCAAATGCCCGTCGTCGACAAAGGCAAGCTCGTCGGCCTGATCGACGAATCGGACCTGCTGCTGCACGTGACCCGTGAAAGGGAACGTTTCAAGGCGCCCGTCTCCGGAACGATGACATCCGACCTGCAGACGCTGGCGCCATCCGCCAGCATGCAACAGCTGCGCGACATCCTCGACCGGGGGCTGACGGCCGTCATCGCCGACGGCGACCATTTCTATGGCCTGATCACCCGCTTCGACCTCCTCAACCACCTGCGCCGGACACTGACGTGAGTAATCCTGTGAGCCATCCAGACGACACCAAGAAACACCACATCGCCACACGCGTGATCCACGGCGGCCAGCGGCCCGATCCGGCCACCGGCGCCGTGATGCCGCCCATCTACGCGACCTCGACCTTTGCCCAGGACAGCCCGGGCGTGCACAAGGGCCTGGACTACGGCCGCTCGCACAACCCGACGCGCTGGGCGCTGGAGCGCTGCGTGGCCGACATCGAAAGCGGCGGCGCGGCCTATGCGTTCGCGTCGGGCCTGGCGGCCATCGCGGCCGTGCTCGAACTGCTGCCGGCCGGCGCGCACATCGTGGCCGGCGACGACATGTACGGCGGCACGTACCGCCTGTTCGAGCGCGTGCGCCGCCACAGCGCCGCGCTCGACTTCACCTACGTCGACCTGACGGACCCGCTCGCCCTCGCGAACGCGCTGCGCCCGGAGACGAAGATGGTCTGGGTGGAGACGCCGACGAACCCGATGCTCAAGCTCGCCGACCTGCACGCCATCGCGCAACTGTGCCGTGAGCGCGGCGTGATGACGGTGTGCGACAACACGTTCGCCAGCCCCATCAACCAGCGCCCGCTGGAGCTGGGGATCGACATCGTCGTGCACTCGACCACCAAGTACATGAACGGCCATTCCGACGTCATCGGCGGCATCGCCGTCGTCGGCGGGCTGGCGCACCAGCAGGCCTGGCGCGAGCGCCTCGGCTTCATCCAGAACGCCGTCGGCGCCATCCAGGGCCCGTTCGACAGCTTCCTCGTGCTGCGCGGGATCAAGACGCTGGCGCTGCGCATCGAGCGCAGCAACACGAACGCGCTCGACCTGGCGCGCTGGCTGGAAGGCCAGCCGAAAGTCCGGCAGGTCTACTACCCGGGTCTCGCTTCGCATCCCCAGCATGAGCTGGCGCGGCACCAGATGCACGGCTATGGCGGGATCATTTCGATCGCCCTCGACACCGACCTCGCCGGCGCGCGCCGCTTCCTCGAGCACTGCGACGTATTCACCTTGGCCGAGAGCCTGGGCGGGGTCGAGAGCCTGATCGAACACCCGGCCATCATGACGCATGCGACGATTCCCGCGGACCAGCGCGCGCGGCTGGGCATCAGCGACGGTTTGATCCGGCTGTCGGTGGGCATCGAGCACGTGGACGACCAGCGCGCCGACCTGGCGCGGGCGCTGGCGGCGATCTGAACCCGTATCCGTGTAGGGTGGGCACCCCGTGCCCACCCTACTCTTATGCCCAGGCCGGGGCCGGAAGCGCCAGATCGTGCGCGCTGGTGTCCGGAATCGCGTGCGCCGCCGGTGCGGCGAGGACGGGACGGCCGGGCGCGCCGTCGCGCACGCGGAACGTGGACACGACCCCGGTCAGTTCCCCGGCCTGCGCACGCATCGTTTCCGCCGCAGCCGCCGCCTGCTCGACCATGGCGGCATTCTGCTGGGTCGCCTCGTCCATGTCGGCGATGACGCGGCGCACCTGGGCGATGCCGGCCGCCTGCTCCGAGCTGGCGCCGTCGATCGCATGCAGCAGGTCGGCCACCTGCTGCACGCGACCAAGAATCTCGCGCATCGTGCCGCCGGCCGCGCTGGCGATGCCGGCGCCGGATTCGATCGCGCCCGTCGACTCGCCGATCAACTGCTTGATCTCTTTCGCGGCCGATGCCGAATGCTGGGCCAGGTTGCGCACCTCGGCCGCGACGACGGCGAAACCGCGTCCTTCCGTGCCGGCGCGGGCCGCTTCGACGGCCGCGTTCAGCGCGAGGATATTCGTCTGGAAGGCAATGCCGTCGATCATCGCCGTGATGTCGCCGATGCGCGCGGCCGACTGACGGATCGTTTCCATACGCTCGACCATCTGTTCGACGGCCCCCGCCCCTTCCTGTGCCACGCCGGACGCGGCCAGCGCGAGTTCGTTGGCGTCATGCGCGTTGACGTGGTTCTGTTCCACGGCTTCCGTCAGGTCGGCCATCGCCTGCACGGTTGCATGCAGGCTGCGCGCCTGCTCTTCCGTCCGGTGCGACAGGTCGCGATTGCCGGCCGCGATCTCGGCCGACGCATCGTCGATCAGGCGTGCGCTGTCGAGCACCTTCACGACCGTGGCCGAGACGCCGTCCGTCATGTGGTTCAGCGCATCGAACAGGCGGCCGATCTCGTCGCCACGCGCGTGCGCGATGGTGGCGCTGAGGTCGCCGTGCGCCACGCGCTCGGCGAGTCCGACCGCCTCCTGCAGCGGCGTCACGATGCTGCGCGTGAGCAGCCAGCCAGCCGCGCAGCCGACCACCAGCGCGGCCGCGCCGAAGGCCGGCAGCAACACGCGGCTGAAGGCGTACGCTTGCGCGGACGTCGCCGCCATCGCATGCGCCGCGCGCGTCTGGTACGCCAGCAGCGCGTCGATGGCGTGCGTGTAGGCGTCGAACGTGGTCGCCAGGTCGCCGGCCACCATCTGCTCGACGTCCTGCGTCTTGCCGAGATCCTTGGCCTGGAACACTTGCTGGCGCACTTGAAGGTACGCGGCCTTGCGCCGCGTGGCGGCGTCGACCAGTGCGCGTTCGTCCGGGGCGGTCGGCAGCGCGGCCAGTTTGCCCACCAGCGCGGTGGCGCTCGTTTCGCCCTGGGCGAGCTGGGCCTGGAAATAATCGGCGGCTTCCAGGCTGTCGCTGCGGGCGATGGCCACGGCGCGCATGCCGTTCAGCCGGGTCATGCCCAGCAGTTCGGCCGTCAGTTGCTGCCGGGCGAGCTTGTCGTTGACGAGATCGTTCGCGATGGCGTTCGCGGCCTGCAGGCGCCAAAGTGCGACGACGGAAATGATGACGATGGCGAGGGACACCACGGCGAAGGCGCCGAGGATCTTGGTGCCGGTCTGGAGCTGTGACAAACGCATGGGAAAGGCCCAAAGTGAGGAACGCTACCAATCATAGACATGCCGTATGACAACAAAATGACGGCAGGTCCATGGCGTCGATCCTGGCTCACAGGCTGGCCAACTGCCTGAACTCGGCCGCGCGGCGGCGCGCCACGTCCACCATGTCGCCACCTGACAGCAGCAGGTCGAAGCCGCCCGCCTCGTTCGGCGTCACGCGCTGCACGTGCTCCAGGTTGACGATGTGGCTGCGGCTCGCGCGGAAAAAGCATTGCGGGTCGAGCGTTTCCTCGAATTGCTTCAGGGACCGCAACACCAGCGGCCGATGCGCGCCGAAATGCACACGCGTGTAATTCCCTTCGGCGCTCAGGAAGCGCACGTCGCGCAGGGCCACGAACCAGCACCGCTCGCCGTCGCGGATGAACAGTTTCCGGTCCGTCTGCGGCGGGCGTGCCGGCTCCCGCCCCCGGCGCTGCGCGCAGCGATCAAGGGCGGCAGCGAGCCTCGCTGCCTGCACCGGCTTTTGCAGGTAGTCGAGCGCGTTCACTTCGAAGGCCTGCAGCGCATAACGGTCGTACGCGGTGGTGAAGATCACGTCCGGCACGGCCTCCAGCGCCGCCAGCAGGTCGAAGCCGCTTCCGCCCGGCATTTGCACGTCGAGGAAGAGCAGGTCGGGCTCGAGTTGCGTGATCTGGCGCAGCCCGTCGGCCGCATCGACCGCTTCGCCCACGATGTCGATGTCCGGGTGCGCCTGCAGCAGGCGGCGCAGCTCGGCCCTGGCCAGGCGCTCGTCGTCGACCAGCAGCACGCGCAGCCGCGCCGTCACGTGGCCTCCGGCAGCCGCATCGTGGCACGCACCCAGCCGTCCTGCTCGCACAGGTCGAGGTGCGCCCCCTCGCCCAGCGCCAGCGCCAGCCGCTGGCGCGCATTGGCGAGACCCGTGCGGGTCGAGCCGGACAGCGCCTGGATCGCCCCCGCGTTCGCGACTTCGATGACGGCCGCACCATCGTCCTGGCGACGCGCATGGATCCGGATGTCGCTGCCCTCCGGCCGGGCTTCGACGCCGTGCTTGACGGCGTTTTCGACGAGGGTCTGCAAGGCCATGGGCGGGATGCGCGCCGTATCGAGTCCGGGCCCGACGTCGATCTGCGCGCGCAGGCGCTGTTCGAAGCGGATCTGTTCGATGGCGAGATAGGCACGCACGACGTCGATCTCGTCCGCCAGTGGCACGGTGTCGTGCATGCCGGCCTGCAGCGCGTGGCGCATGACGCTGGTCAGCTCGTCGATCATGCGTGCGGCCGCGTCCCGGTCTTCGTAGACGAGCGCGCGCACGCTGTTCATGCTGTTGAAGAAGAAATGAGGATTCACCTGCGCCTGCAGTGCGCGCAACTGCGCGTCCTTGGCGCCGACCTGCAGACGCAGCGTCTCCGCCTCCAGCCGGTTGGCACGGCGCAGGGACAGGGCAGCGGTGTGGAACACGTTCCACATCAGGTGGAGGCACCACCACGATGCCAGCGCGGCGGGCAGCCAGGCCACGCCTCGCACGGGACCAAATGGTCGGATGACGATGTAGCCGAGCAGTTGCACCATGGTGTTCACGATGCCCAACACCAGCACGCCGGCGAGCACGACGCCCCATCCCATCCGCGCCTCGGGGACCTGCCGCCACTTCAGGATGCGATGCCACGCATCGGACAGGAGAAAACCGCTGGCCGATCCCCAGCAGCACACCAGCAGGTAGCGTTGGACATCGGCGGGCGCCGTATAGCCGGGAACGGGCGGCCGGTTAAGGACCTGCAGCACGAGCACCAGGCCCCAGCCGGCGCACTGGCAGACCCAATACCAGTTCAGGCGCGCGAGCAGGGGGCGGGCAGGCATCGGTGTGGCGGTCATCGCGGTTCAGTTCAAAAAGTGATCGATGCGATCATACATCCAGGCCGGGTCGTCGAGCATGATGAAATGACGCGCGGTATCGGCCAGCGCCACGTACACGCCGGGCAGACGCATGTACTGGTTGCGGTAGTTCTGCTCGAACATGTCCTTGATGCCGTAAGCCTTGTAGGCGATCCAGCTGCCCAGCACCAGCGTGGGCGCACGGATGCGGCCGACCTGCTCGCGCATGTCGTCGCCCATCATGTCGGCCATCGCATTGACCACGGTGCTGCGGTCGGACTGGGCGCCCCAGGCCTGCACGCGCTTCACGTCTTCGGGCCGGGTCACCATCGTACTCACTGCCATGTCGGTGGCGGCGCGGGCCGCGGCCGCATCCTGCGCCAGCATCATGCGGCGCATCCCCTCCCCCGCCTGCTTCACCTGCTCCGCGGTGGCGCCCGGCATCTGCGTGGCCGCGACCAGGCACGGCACGGCATCGACGATCACCAGCCTGCCCACCCGGTCCGGATGGTCGGCGGCCAGCTTCAGCGCCAGGAAGCCGCCCAGGCTGTGGCCGATCACGACCGGGTGCGCGAGATGATGCGCGACGATATAGTCGGCGAGCTGCTGTTCGGCCGTCGGCAGCAGTGCGCCGTCGATGGGCGGCACGCCCGCGAATCCGGCCAGGGTCAGCGCGTGGCATTGGAATTGCGGCTGCGAGGCCCCGCAGTAATGGGCGACGGTGCCGTTCCAGACCTCGCCCGACGACGCCAGGCCGGGAATCAGGATGATGGGCTGGCCTTGCGGATTGCCGCTGACGGTGACCCGGAACGCAGGGTGGCCGTCGGCCGCCTGCGTGACGGGGGATGCCAGCAACAGGCTGGCGGCGGTAGCGGCGAGAGCGAGGAAGGTACGCAGCATGGTTGACTCCGTGTTGTCGAAAATACCCATGCTAGGGAGTGGCCGATGGCGCGGCAACGCCGACTGGACGAGCGGTGCGCACGCCGGACGAGCGGCAGCGGGCGCTATCGCCCGCCACCAAAAAAAAGCCCGCACGAGGCGGGCTTTCCGGTGCAGCCTTGCGGCCGCGCGATCATGGGATCGCTTATTCGATTTCGACGGTCTCGACCGGTTCCGGCGGCGGCGGGACATCGCCTTCCGGGAACTCGAGGAACACTTCGTCCTTCTCGTTCAGTTCGACGGTGACGCGACCACCGTTGACGAGACGACCGAACAGCAGCTCGTCGGCCAGCGCCTTGCGGATCATGTCCTGGATCAGGCGCGACATCGGCCGTGCACCCATCTGCGGGTCGAAACCTTTCTTCGCGAGGAACTTGCGCAGTTTCTCGGTAAAGACGGCTTCCACCTTCTTCTCGTGCAGTTGCTCTTCCAACTGCATCAGGAACTTGTCCACGACGCGCAGGATGATCTCCTCGTCGAGCGCGCGGAAGCTGATGATCGCATCCAGGCGGTTGCGGAACTCCGGCGTGAACATGCGCTTGATGTCCGCCATCTCGTCGCCCTGTGCCTTCGAATCGACGAAGCCCACCGAACGCTTGGTCAGGCTTTCGGCACCCGCGTTCGTGGTCATGATGATGATCACGTTGCGGAAGTCCGCCTTGCGGCCATTGTTGTCGGTCAAGGTGCCATGGTCCATCACCTGCAACAGGATGTTGAAGATGTCCGGATGGGCCTTCTCGATCTCGTCCAGCAGCAGCACGGCATGCGGCTTCTTCGTGATGGCCTCGGTCAGCAGGCCACCCTGGTCGAAGCCGACGTAGCCCGGCGGCGCACCGATCAGGCGCGACACGGCGTGACGCTCCATGTACTCGGACATGTCGAAACGCACCAGCTCGATGCCGAGGATGAACGCCAGCTGCTTCGCGACTTCCGTCTTGCCGACGCCGGTCGGACCGGAGAACAGGAACGAACCGATCGGCTTGTCCTGCTTGCCGAGGCCGGCGCGCGCCATCTTGATCGCGGAGGCCAGCGCATCGATGGCCGGGTCTTGCCCGAACACGACGTTGCGCAGGTCGCGGTCGATGGTCTGCAGCTTGCTGCGGTCGTCCTGGTTGACGGTCTGCGGAGGAATCCGCGCGATCTTCGCGATGATGTCCTCGATCTCGGTCTTGCCGATGGTCTTCTTCTGCTTCGACTTCGGCAGCACGCGCTGGGCCGCACCGGCTTCGTCGATCACGTCGATCGCCTTGTCCGGCAGGTGACGGTCGTTGATGAAGCGGGCCGCCAGTTCGGCCGCCGTCGACAGCGCCGACGCCGAATACTTCACGCCGTGGTGCTCTTCGAAGCGCGACTTGAGGCCGCGCAGGATCTGCACGGTCTGCTCGATCGACGGCTCGTTCACGTCCACTTTCTGGAAGCGGCGGGACAGCGCATGATCCTTCTCGAACACGCCGCGGAACTCCGTGAACGTGGTCGCGCCGATGCACTTCAGCTGGCCGTTCGCGAGGGCCGGCTTGAGCAGGTTCGACGCGTCGAGCGTGCCGCCCGAGGCCGAACCGGCGCCGATGATCGTGTGGATCTCGTCGATGAACAGGATGCCGTTCGGCGTATCCTTGAGCTGCTTCAGCACCGCCTTCAGGCGTTGCTCGAAGTCGCCGCGGTACTTGGTGCCGGCCAGCAGCGCGCCCATGTCCAGCGAATACACGACGGCATTCTGCAGGATCTCGGGCACGTCTTCCTGGACGATGCGCCATGCCAGGCCCTCCGCGATCGCGGTCTTGCCGACACCGGCCTCGCCCACGAGCAGCGGATTGTTCTTGCGGCGGCGGCACAGGATCTGGATCACGCGATCGACTTCCTCCTCGCGCCCGATCAGCGGATCGATGCGGCCATCGGCGGCAGCCTTGTTCAGGKTCTGGGTGAACTGATCCAGCGGGCTTTCCTTGGCCTGGCCTTCGACCTGCGCTTCTTCCACGCCTTCCGACGCCTTCTGGCTGTCGATCTGCTGGTCCTTGCGCACGCCGTGCGAGATGAAATTGACCACGTCGAGACGGGTCACGCCCTGCTGGTGCAGGTAGTAAACGGCATGCGAGTCCTTCTCGCCGAAGATGGCCACGAGCACGTTCGCGCCGGTGACTTCCTTCTTGCCGTTCGACGCCGACTGGACGTGCATGATCGCGCGCTGGATCACGCGCTGGAAGCCCAGCGTCGGTTGGGTGTCGACTTCGCCGGTACCCGGCACGGTCGGAGTGTTATCGCCGATGAAATTCGTCAAGGTCTTACGCAGGTCTTCGATGTTGACCGCGCACGCACGCAGGACTTCAGCGGCCGACGGGTTGTCGAGCAGCGCCAGCAGCAGGTGTTCGACCGTGATGAACTCGTGCCGAGCCTGCCGCGCTTCGACAAAGGCCATGTGTAGAGATACTTCCAATTCCTGCGCAATCATACTTCCTCCATCACGCACTGCAGGGGGTGGCCTGCCTTGCGCGCATGCGTTAATACAAACTCCACTTTGGTACACGCTATATCTTTGGAAAACACGCCGCACACTCCTTTACCATGGCGGTGTACGGAAAGCATGATCTGCGTCGCCGTCTCGCGATCCTTGTTGAAGTACTCCTGGATGATGGCCACCACGAACTCCATCGGCGTGTAGTCATCATTGAGCAACGCCACCTGATACAAGGGGGGTGGCTTGACGGTCTGCCGCTCCAGCAGTTGTTCGGTATCTTGCTTGGTTGCCATAGGGGTATTCTAAATTGCTTTCGGTCTTCGTGTGTGCGGAAACTAACGCTCAAGGTAATCCCGCAGGGTAATCCCATTTGCTTTTCATCTTACGCGTTTTCCGGCTGCTGCGCAGATGGCGGTCCCATTGCAAAAATCAAGAGGTTGTTTTTTGGCGATTGTGAAAATTTTTACAACACCCGCTCAAAACCGCTTGACTTACAAGATTATTGCAACAACAATGCAGTTATCGACTTGTACTTATGTACTTGTTGATAAGAAGTGAGCAGGCTGAGGAGGGGGCAAGAAGCTTCTTGCTTTTATGGCTCGTGTGATTTGTTTATAATCGAAGGTTATTTTATGGCAACAGGTACTGTTAAGTGGTTCAATGATTCCAAAGGCTTTGGCTTCATCACCCCAGATGACGGCGGCGAAGATTTGTTCGCACACTTTTCCGCGATCAATATGAACGGTTTTAAGACCCTCAAAGAAGGTCAAAAAGTCCAATTCGAAGTCACGCAAGGCCCGAAAGGCAAGCAAGCTTCCAACATCGTCGGCGCGTAAGCACCCTCCGAAGCAGAAAGCCCCGCTGCGGCGGGGTTTTTTTCTGGCACAGCCGCCGCAGCGCCTCCCGCATCACCTCCCTCTTCTGCCTCGTCCCGGCACGGCAACACGCGCACCGTACTATATTAGTGTGGTAAACGAAAAAGCCCCGTACGCATACGGGGCTTGATGTGCGTCAATAAGATCGCACTTACATGTTTTCGATCATCACCTCGCCGAAGCCCGAGCACGACACCTGCGTCGCGCCTTCCATCAGGCGCGCGAAGTCATAGGTCACGCGCTTGGACGTGATCGCCCTTTCCATCGAACTGATAATGAGGTCGGCCGCTTCCGTCCACCCCATGTGGCGCAGCATCATCTCGGCGGACAGGATCAGCGAACCCGGGTTCACGTAGTCCTTGCCCGCATACTTGGGCGCGGTGCCGTGCGTGGCCTCGAACATCGCGACGGAGTCGGACATGTTGGCGCCCGGCGCGATGCCGATGCCGCCCACCTGGGCTGCCAGCGCATCCGAGACGTAGTCGCCGTTCAGGTTCAGCGTGGCGATCACGCTGTATTCGGCCGGGCGCAACAGGATCTGCTGCAGGAACGCATCTGCGATGGAATCCTTGACGACGATGTCCTTGCCCGTGCGCGGATTCCTGAACTTGCACCACGGACCGCCATCGATCATCTCGGCGCCGAATTCCCTTTGCGCCAGCGCATATCCCCAGTCACGGAAGCCGCCCTCCGTGTACTTCATGATATTGCCCTTGTGGACGATGGTCACGGACGGCTTGTCGTTGTCGACGGCGTACTGCAGGGCCTTGCGCACGAGGCGCTCCGTGCCTTCGCGCGACACCGGCTTGATGCCGATCGCGGACGTCTCCGGGAAGCGGATCTTGCGCACGCCCATGTCGCGGGTGAGGAACTCGATGACCTTCTTCGCCTCGGGCGACTCGGCGGCCCATTCGATGCCGGCGTAGATGTCTTCCGAGTTCTCGCGGAAGATCACCATGTCCGTCTTGTGCGGCTCGCGCAGCGGCGACGGCACGCCGTTGAAGTAGCGCACGGGGCGCAGGCAGACGTACAGGTCGAGTTCCTGGCGCAGCGCGACGTTCAGCGAGCGGATGCCGCCGCCGACCGGTGTCGTCAGCGGGCCCTTGATCGAGACGACATACTCGCGCACGACGTCCAGCGTCTCGGCCGGCAGCCAGACGTCCGGGCCATAGACCTGGGTCGACTTCTCGCCAGCAAACACTTCCATCCACGCGATCCTGCGCTGGCCACCATAGGCCTTCGCCACGGCCGCGTCGACGACCTTCAGCATCACGGGCGTGATGTCGACACCCGTGCCATCGCCTTCGATATAGGGAATGATCGGCTGGTCGGGGACGTTCAGCGAGAAGTCCGCGTTGACAGTGATCTTTTGACCACCGGTAGGTACTTTACTATGTTGGACCATTACGTTTCTCCGAAGTGGGCGCAAGGCGGGGCTGCGATCTCCATGGATTAGAATAGTGAGATGGCCGTCGGTCTTGTCTAAGACGCAACACTGGCACAACAATTATGCACCAGTATTGATGGCGGCGGGCCGCATGCTGTCTATTTTGCTCTAAAAACCATCCTTCATGTCCCTGATCCTGTTCAATAAACCTTTCCAGGTGCTGTGCCAGTTCTCGCGCGAGGACGAGCGCGAGACCCTGGCCGACTACCTCAACATCCCCAACATCTACCCGGCCGGTCGCCTCGACGCCGACAGCGAAGGACTGATGCTGCTGACCGACGACGGCCGCCTGCAGCACCAGATCGCCCATCCGGACCACAAGGAAGCCAAGACCTATCTCGTGCAGCTGGAAGGCGTCGCCGACCGCGCCAGTCTCGTGCGCCTGCAGGCGCCTATCGACCTGGGCGATTTCACGACAAAGCCCTGCCGCGCCACGCTGATCGCGGAACCGGACTGGCTGTGGCCGCGCAATCCGCCCATCCGCGTGCGCCAGGACAAGCCGACGAGCTGGATCGCGATCACGCTGGAGGAAGGGAAGAATCGCCAGGTCAGGCGCATGACGGCCGCCGTCGGCCTACCCACGTTGCGCCTCGTGCGCTCGAGCATCGGGCCGTTCTCGCTGGCGTCGCATCCATTGATGCCGGGAGAGTGGATGGAGGTACCGGCTGGCGCCGTGGGTGGCAGCAAGGTGTGAGGCGGCTCAACCTTTCCAAAAGTTAATGTTGGAAGGACAAAAAGCTGTCAACCGGCAATACCAGGGTGCCGTTAAGGGGGCAGATTCACCGTTGTGGATCAACATCTTCTTTAAAGGAACCCGAAATGTCCAAACTGATCGCTGGCCTGGTTGCTTCCCTGTTCGCCGTCTCCGCTTTCGCCGCTCCGCAGGCCGCGGCTCCGGCAGCATCCGCTCCAGCCGCGTCGGCCTCCGCCGAACCGGCTGCTCCGGCAAAGAAAGTGAAGAAGCACAAGAAAGCCAAGAAAGCCGCCGCCGCGAGCGAGGCCGCCTCGGCCGCACCGGCAACCAAGTAAGCACCAGCCGCCGTCCAGGCAGACAAAAGCAGCCGCGAGGCTGCTTTTTTTATGGCTGCGCTCAAAGCAACAGACAACAAAAAAACCCGCCGAACCTGGGTCGGGCGGGTTCTTCAGCCACGCCGGACACGCGGCCGTGGCCGCGCGGGCGTTGCTGTCGGGTGTATTAAGCCGACAGGCCCTTGATGGCGGCAGCCAGGCGGCTCTTGTGGCGAGCGGCCTTGTTCTTGTGGATGATTTTCTTGTCAGCGATGCTGTCGATGGTCGACACGGACTGCTGGAAGATCTGGGTCGCAGCGGCTTTGTCGCCAGCCTGGATGGCCTTGCGGACGGCCTTGATTGCGGTACGCAGGGTCGAGCGCTGAGCCGAGTTGTGCGCGTTTTGCTTAACTGCTTGACGAGCGCGCTTGCGCGCCTGTGCGGTATTTGCCATGGAATTTCCTAATCGGGGTCAAGTTGCGTTTGCAAACATTCAAACCGGCCCATTCCAGTGCCTGCCAAACGAGTGTCTGCTAACAGAATTCAATACAGCCCTCGATTATAGCGAAGGTTTCATCGTAGGGCAAATCCTCGTTCGCAATCTGTGCCGCCGCGTCCAGTGAAATAGCCCGGATACTGCGTTTCTGCAAGCAATAGCCCAGCTATAATCGCGGGCTATGAACCTACTCAAGACCCTGGCAGCCATCTCGAGCATGACGATGCTGTCCCGTATCACCGGCCTGTTGCGCGATTCCCTGTTTGCCCGCGCCTTCGGCGCCAGCGACTTCACCGATGCCTTCAACATCGCCTTCCGCCTGCCCAATCTGCTGCGCCGCCTGTTCGGCGAAGGAGCGTTCTCGCAAGCCTTCGTGCCGATCCTGGCCGAATACAAGAGCCAGAAAGGCGACGCCGCCACCCGCACCCTCGTCGACCATGTCGCCAATACCCTCGTGTGGGCGACGCTGCTGACCAGCATCGCCGGCATCGTCGGTGCCCCGATCGTCCTGTACGTCATCGCCAGCGGCCTGCAGGGCGACGCGTTCGACGCCGGCGTCGTCATGACCCGCCTGATGTTCCCGTACATCCTGTGCATGTCGTTCGTCGTGCTGGCCGGCGCCGTGCTCAATACCTGGCGCGAATTCAAGATCCCTGCATTCACACCGGTGCTGTGGAACCTGTCGTCGATCTTCTTCTCGCTGTTCATGGTGAAGTATTTCGACGTGCCGATCTATTCGATGGCCGTCGCCGTGATGGTCGGCGGCGCGCTGCAGGTCGGCGTCCAGGTGCCGGCGCTGAAGCGCATCGGCATGCTGCCGCGCCTGTCGCTGAATCCCCTCGCCGGCCTGTCCGATCCCGGCGTGCGCCGCATCCTGAAGAAGATGGGACCGGCCGTGTTCGCCGTGTCGGCCGCCCAGATCAGCCTGCTGATCAACACGAACATCGCGTCGCGCCTGGGGGCCGGCAGCGTCTCGGTGCTGCAGTACGCCGACCGGCTGATGGAATTCCCGACCGGCATGCTGGGCGTGGCACTGGGCACCGTGCTGCTGCCCAGCCTGTCGAAAGCGAACGCGGACGGCGACCCGGTCGAATACTCCGCCCTGCTCGACTGGGGCTTGCGCCTGACGTTCCTGCTCGCCCTGCCGGCCGCCGTCGGCCTGGCCACGCTGGCCGAACCGCTGATCGCCACGCTGTTCAACTATGGCCAGTTCGGCACGCGCGCCGTCACCGCCGCCACCGCGCCGCTGATGGCCTATGCGGCCGGCCTGCTCGGCATCATCCTCGTCAAGATCCTCGCCCCGGCCTTCTATGCGCGCCAGGACATCCGCACGCCGGTGCGCATCGCTATCGGCGTGCTCCTCGCCACGCAGTTGATGAACACGGTGTTCGTGCCGCTGCTGGGCGTGGCGGGCCTGGCGCTGTCGATCGGCCTGGGCGCCTGCATCAATGCCGTCTTCCTGTACACGGGCCTGCGCCGGCGCGGCATCTACGTGCCGCATGCCGGCTGGCTGTCGTTCTTCCTGAAGGTCGCCCTCGCCGTCGCGCTGATGGGTGCCGCCGCCTGGTTCGGTCAGGCGCAGTTCGACTGGACCGCGCTGCGCGCCCACGCCGTGCTGCGTGCCGGCGCGCTATTCCTCGTCATCGGCCTGTCCGCGGTCGTCTATTTCGCCGTGCTGCTGGCACTGGGCTTCCGTCCGCGCCAGTTCATGCGCCGCGCCAAGTGAAGAAATAAAGGGACGCGCGGCTCAAGGGTTGTCCGCCGGCGGGGGCGGAACGGGGTCGCTGTCGCCCTCGGTCCTGTCGGCCGACGGCGGATCCGCGGCCGGTTGGGCCTCAGACTCCGGCACCGGCGGTGGCGGCATGACCTCCGTTGGCGGCACCGGCACTGGCACTGGCACTGGCGCAGACGGTGGCGGGCCCGCCGGCCCCGTGTCCGACTGCGTCGCGCCCCGTCCGGGAAACAGCAACGGCTGCTCCGGCGGCGCGCCCGGGCCTGTCGGGGCGAACAGCGACGGCGCTCCCTGCGTCTGCCCATGCGTCTGACCCGCGAGCAGCGGCTGGCCCTGCACCTGTCCCTGCATCAGTGCCTGCCCCGTGGCCGCAAACTTCCAGTCCGAGACGTGCTGCTTGTTCTCGAACCCGGGAAAGCGCGCGTCGAAATGCGCCTGCTTGAGGGGCTTCGCCTTCGACAGGCTGTACACGGCCAGCACGCCCTTGCGGTCGCCGGGATTGGCCCAGACGATGCCCCACTCGGCCTTGCCCGTCAGCGGATCGACGAAGATCTTGCGCAGGTGCCGGCGCACGCCGGGAAAGCGCGGATCCTTCAGCAACTCCTTCAGCGACGGCGGCTGCGCCGGCTGGCCCTTGGGCGTCGCCTCGGCATACGTGCGTAGCGCTTCGCCGAACGCAGCGCCGGCTTCCAGCAGCTCCTGCTCGGCGCTGGCGCGGCGCAGCAACGAGTCGATCTTGAGCGTGGCCGCGCCGACGAGGCCGATCACTGTCACGAGGATGATCAGGCCGAGGTAAGTGAAGCCGCCCTCGCGCCTCGCCCTGCCCCGCATGGCCTCACCACTCGGCATATGGCTTGCCGTTGCGGCCCGTGCCCGGCGCACCGCTATGGATGTCGTAGACGCCGCCCTTGTCGCCCTCCTCGGGCGGCACGGTCGTCCAGGCGGAATCGCTGTCGGCAATCGGGTCGAACGGCAGCGTCGCCAGGTATTTCTTGTCGACGAGCTGCTGCAGCGAGTCCGGATAGCGCCCCGTATCGTCGTGGAACTGCTCGATCACGGCGCGCGTGTTGCGCAGGTTCTCGGCCAGGATGGTTTCCTTGGTGCTGTCGACCTTCGGGAAAAAGCGCGGCGCCGCGAGCGTCAGCAGCAGCGCCACGATGCCCAGCACCACCAGCAGTTCGATCAGGGTGAAACCCCGCATGCGCTCATTGCTCATTCTTTGGTTCATGCCTCACCAGCGGCTGTAGGAGATGCCGTTCAGGCCGACCTTGCCCGAGGTCGAGTAGACGTCGTACACGTCGTCGCCTTCCTTCGGTTCGTCCGGCTCGCTCGCATAACTGCGCTTGCCCCACGTTTCGGCATCCTTCAAATCGGCGTCGCCGTTGAACGGGTCGCGCGGCAGGCGGCGCAGAAAAAAGATCTTGGCCTTCTTCGGGCTCTTCTGGTCCGGCACGCCCTCGACCAGCACTTCCAGCTTCGGCGGATAGCCACTGGCGCCGGCCGCGCGTGCGATGCGGCCCTCGTCGCCGGCCTTCTTGTAGGCGTCGATGGCGGCGCGGATGTCGTGCAGCGCCACGCGCAGCTCCTGTTCGTGGCGGCGCTGCAGCGCGACCTGGGCCACCGGCACCACCAGCGTCCCCAGCAGGGCCAGGATCGCCAGGGTGACGAGCAGCTCGATCAGGGTGAAGCCGCGCGGGCGCCGGGCATTCATTTCTGGTTCGGGAACGCGGCGTTCGACGCCGGCACGGGGCCGCTCGCGGGCGGCACGGGCGTTGCCTCAGGCTGCGGCAACGGCGTGATGTTGATCGGCGGCGCGGCCGGCAGTTCGGACGCCGGTACGGACGGCGGCGCCGGCGGCAACGTGGCGCTGGCGCCGACGCTGGTCGCCGGCACCATCGCGCCCTGCCCG
>NZ_JBFUDR010000075.1:0-22129 GCF_056404615.1 Massilia sp. P2_C2
ACAAGGTCGTGCACGTGCGCTGGGAACAGTAAGAACCTGTCTGGGTACGCGCGAACGGGTAGGGTGGGCACCCGAGCCCACGCGAACGCCAACGGAACGCAAACGTCACGCGTGGGCACGGGGTGCCCACCCTACTGGGACTTCCCGCCATCAGTCGCGCGTCCCCGGCGACGCCACCCATTCGAAGCTCGGCGCGCCATGCGCCCCATCGGCCGCACCGTCGATCGGCAGGCTCATCATTTCATGCGCGACCGACGTCATGCCATGCATGCCATTGGTGATCGCGTCATACAGCACGCTGGGGTTGCCGTTGAATGCCTGCTCCAGCTGCCGCAGCATCACCGAATACTGCCGGTTGAAGGTGTCGTTCAGGCGCGCCAGTTCGGAGCCGGGCCGGTAGTCCGTGCTCTTCGCGTCGCGCCTGATCGGATACACGGCCGTGTAATCGACGTCGAAATGCTCGCCGGTCGGCGGTTCCGCGGGACGGTCGTCCGGACGGTAATAGCGGCCGCAGGCGATCTCGTTGAAGCGGAAGTAGTGCGCGACTTCGCGCGGCTGGTCGAAGTATTCCGCGTCGCCGTCGTAGATCGAATTGTGCGACGCTTCGCCCTGTTTCTTGATGACGGTCATGGCGTCGATGGCCGAGGCCAGCGATGTCACGACGATGGGCTTGCCGCCGCTGCTCCAGTAGTATTGCTCGTTGATCTGGTGCGTCGGGTCGCCGCAGAACACATCGCTCTCCGGGTAGTCGGCGCAGATCCTTTCCAGCATCAGGACGATGCGGTCGTAGAACTGGCCCAGTGTGATGCCGGGGATGACGACCTGCGCCTGCGCGCCATGCGCATGCGAGGGCGGCAGCAGGTCGGCCGGGATCTCGATCTGCTTGAACGTCCTGATCGCTTGCGGCGAGAACGCTTCCAGGTGGATGTCGAATTCGCGGTCGCGGATCGGGCTGCCCTCGAATTCGAGCCGCAGCGGATAGGTCGGGACGGCGTCGCCGTGCAGGCGCACCTTGCCCCCGAGGCTGGAGATCAGATTCCCCACCAGCACCATGTGCAGCATTTCCTCGATCGCCACGCTCCGGATCACGTTGGCGGCCACGCGGTTGCCGGGCATCTTGATGCTCAGCAGCGCGGTCAGGTAGGGCGGGATCGTGGACAGTTCCAGTTCGAGCGCCTTCTGCAGCAGCGGCAGCAGCATCGCTTTTTGTTCCTTCAGGCTCATCAGGCGGCACTCGCTTTCGTGGTGGACTTGTTCAGGTGGTCGCCCAGGCGCAGCGCCAGCGCGGCCAGGGTCAACGTGGGGTTGACGGAACCCGATGACGAGAACGCGGCGTTCGAACAGACGTAGACGTTGTCCACGCCATGCACTTTCAGGTCGCGGTCGATGACGCCCTGCGTTTCATCCTTGCTCATGCGGGTCGTGCAGCAGGAATGGTCTGCCCGCCAGGACAGGAACGGGTTCGCGGCCGGTGTGGCGGGCATGGCTTCGAAGATCCGGTTGATTTTGGCCTGCACCTCGACGAAGCGTGCATCGAAGCCGGCCGGCCTGGTGAAGTCGATGGCGGTTTCCGTCATGCCCATGCTGTTGGTTTTGCCATAGTTGGACACGCGGTCCTTCCAGTCGCCGACGATCTCGATCTGGCCGATCAGTTGCAACTGCTGGGCGCCGTCGACGTAACGGTCGATGTCGGCGCGGCTCCGGCCCGATTGCATCTGGCTGGCCAGATTCACGGCCGGTGCCGAAGGCGGATTGCCGATCACGAATTTGCCCCTGGCCTGTTCCTCGACGCTGTCGAAGTGGCGCGAGCATAACGTGGCGAATGCCATCTCAGGCTGCAGGCGTGACGGGTTCGCCGCGATGTCGGCCGAAAAGGCGTAATACGGTTGCGTGATGAGGTAGCGTCCGACCAGGTCGAGGTCGTTGCCGATGCCGTTGGCCCAGTGACTGGAACGCGAGCGTTGCAGCAGCTTGGGCGATTCCAGCGCGCCGGCAGCGACGATGACCTGCTCCGCTTCCACGACGACGTCTTTCCCGGTGAACCTGTCGTGATAGACCACGCCGCTGGCCCGGTGCTTCGTGCTCATCGTGATTTCCTTGACGAAGCAGTTGAGCCGGATTTCGAGATTGGGGAAGTTGCCCCACGCGACCATGTCGTTCAGGAAGTTATTGGCCGAATAGCGCGCGCCGAACGGGCAATAGAGACAGGTGCCGGTGGTCTGGCAGGGCGCGTGCGTGGACGTGGTCTCGGTGACGCCATGCCGGGCGATGGGCATGTGGCCGTACGCGATGCCGAGCTTTTCCATCGCCGCCGCCACCGGCTGGTCTTCCAGCGTGTACGGAAAGGCGGGGAACGGGTAGGGTGTCGAGCGGGGCACGCCGCAGTCTTTCGCCTCGCCCGAGACGCCGATATAGCGCTCGGCCTGGCCGTAATAGGGTTCCAGCTCGTCGTAGCCGATGGGCCAGTCGATGCCCTGGCCGGTGTTGGAGTACAGCCTGAAATCCTCCGGCTTGAGGCGGAAACACCAGCCGTCCCAGTGGATCGTGGTGCCGCCCAGGGTGAACACGCGCGAGCCGGAGAGGCCCATCACGGTGCCGCCCAGGCTCACATTCTCGCCCGGCTGGCCCCGCTCCGGGTAGTCCGCGTCCTGGTACGGGTCGTACGGCAGCTTGCCGCTGACGACATAGTCCTGCCACAGCGCGGCATCCTTCATCTTGACGCTGCCGCCTGCTTCCAGCATCAGGATCGAGGCGCGCGGATTTTTCGCCAGCAGGCGTTGCGCCAGGGCGGCGGCACCGACGCCCGAGCCGATGATCAATGTTTCGACTTTCATGGCTTCAGCTCCAGGTCCTGTAGGGTGCCGGTTGTCCCGGGATGTAGGCGCCGCCGATATAGCCGCAATAATTCTCCGCGCCCCAGGCCTTGAAGCCGCCCAGCGCCAGCTGCCAGGCGACGAATTCGTTCGACACGCATTGGCGCACCAGCGCCAGCGGGGTCCGCGGCGGGGTTTCCAGCGCGTTCGCGTCCGTGAACAGCAGCGCGTAGGCGGCCTCTTCGCCGCGCTCGGCGACCAGGTCGTCCATGACTTTTTTGGCCAGGATGTAGTACTCGTGGTAGATCGGATACAGGCTGATCCGGTTGCACATGAACGTGTAGAGCTGCGACCGGTACGGCGCCGGGTCGTCCATGTTGTTCCAGAATGTGCCGATGTGGACGAACAGCCGCCACATCGATGCGAACACGTCGTCCGCGATCGGCGGCAGGTGCGCGCTCAGCGGGTGTTTTTCAGTCAGTTGGTACATGCTTGTCTCAAAATAGGTTAAGTAGGGTGGGCACGGGGGTGCCCACCCTACCGAGGTAGGCTTTAAGGCTCAGGGCGTAAAATACTGGCGCCGCTGGTGCTGCTCCTGGTKGGCAGGGAACATGGCGGAATAGAACTCGGTCCAGCCGCCCATCCGCACGCGCACGAGGTTGTAGCGCTCGGGATCGCGCGCCGCGGCCTGGTAGGTGGCGAGGTCGGCACAGGTCATCGTGATCAGGTTCGAGCCCGTCTCGCCGCGCGCATAGGCGCGCACGAACTGCTGCAGGTCGGCCAGCGGGAAGTCTTCCGCGATGTTCATGTCGACCGGGGAGGCGTTCGACAGGCCGTAGTCGATCGCCTCGGTCTTCCAGCTCTTCAGCGACTGGTAGATGTTGCGGAACGCGGGGGCGGCCGGCAGGTCCTGCGGGGCCGGCGACGGCGACAGGTCGGACGCAATCGGCATCCCGTTGCGGCGGCCGTCGGCGCCCGCGCCGCAGGGCAGGCCGTCGCCCACATAGCCCTCGAACGTGCCGATGCCGGGCGTGACGACGAATTCGAAGCTGCCGAAGCGCTTGGCGATGCTGTCCAGCTGGGCGCGCAGCGGCGCGCACGGTTGCCGGATCACGCTGACGCACAGTCCGACCATCTTTTCCATCATCCAGGCGCCGATGGCATYGACGTCCGCATTGCCGCTGCCCCATTTTGGCAACGCCAGCGCGACCTCGCGCAACTGCTGGTAGCGCAGCCCGCGCTCCTGTGCGTCCGCGGGGCCGAGCAGCTCGCTCTGGTAGGGCTCGACCATGGTGTAGCCCCAGTCGTTCATCAGGCAGTCGAGCAGTTCCGGCAGGGTGGTGACGGCCGTCGTCGGGTCGTACACCATCTTTTTGATGGCATACAGGGAATCGATCGCGTTCGAGGCGCCGATGCACAGCGGCGCCATGATGTGGAACAGCGCGCCGCCATTGGTCAGGTCGCGTCCGTTGTCCACGCAGCCCTCGATGACGGCCGACAGCAGCGGGCTCGGGCAGATGTCGGCCAGGTTGCCGTAGGCGCCCAGCATCAGGTTGTACGCCTGTACGATGCCCCATTCCAGCTGTTTGAGGAAGACTTCCTGCAGCTTTTCGAAACTGTGGATTTCGGACGCGTGCGGCGTGCGGATCGTCTGCTTCTGCCCGCGCAGGTAGATCGGGCCGGCCGTGCCGTACGTTGCGCCCTGGTTCAGCGCCTGTTCCAGCGCGCTCATCGGCGTGACGTCGAAGAACGTGAATTCGGAGGCGCCGGCGAACATCGGTTCATAACAGCCGTCCGCGGCGTAGTTGCGCGACCACGCGGTGCCGACGGTCTTGCCCGAAGCTTCCAGCGCGGTGCACAGCTTGTCGTCGTTGTAGAGGATCGGGTGCGCGCCGCCCGCCAGGAGGCAGCGCGCGGCTTCGTCCAGGTATTCCGGCGCCATGTCCTTGTGCACGCGCAGCGACAGGGTCGGCGCGCTCACCGGAATGCGGCGGGCCGCCTTCAGGCACAGCATCGTGACGGGGTTCGCACCGCACGTGGGCACCGCGTCGTCGGTGGGCAGGTAACCCCCGACGGTGACCTGTTGCACCCACTGGTTGATGCCGCCGCCCTGCGGGAAATTGCCGCCCAGGCCGAACACGGACGTCGTGCCATAGGTGCGGTAGTCGACGATGTTCGCGCGGTTGACGAACGCGTTCTCGCCGATCTTGAGCCACAGGCAGTCCATGATTTCCTGCGCCCGTTCCGGCGCCACCGTGTCCTGTTGCAGCAGCGGCCACAGGATCTGGTCGAGGCGGCCGATCGGGGTCAGTTCGCCGACGAGGTGCAGGCAGCAGTGGAACGCGTACACCAGCTGGACGCCGTCCTGGAAGCTGGCCGGCTTGTCGGTGCGCAGGCGGCGCAGGCGGTCGGCCACGTCGCGCATGTTGGCCACGTCGTCCGGTGCCGTCGCGGCATCGACCGCGGCGCCGCAGCGCTCGGCCAGCCGGGCCCAGTTGTCCAGGTAGCCTTGCACGCCCTCCAGCGACCAGATTGCCGACTGGTAGAAATCGGCCTTGTCGCCGCCCGCATTCGCCGCCAGTTTGGTACGCAGGTTGTCCAGCAGGGCGCCCAGGCCTTCGTTGACGACAAGTTGCAGGTCGGGCACGACGTGGCCCATCGCCGACCACTCATTGAGCTGGGCCTTGAGCCACGCGGCGACCGTTTCCTCCTCGTCCAGGTAGGGCACGACTTCCTTGCCCCGTCCCAGGGTGAAATCGGGGATCACGCCGACGACCAGCTCCTTCGCATCGATGCGCAGCAGGTCGTTGCGGCGCGCGATGGCGGACTCGGGGCTCGAGAGCAGGTCGGCGAGGGTCTTTTTGTTCGCCATCCCCTTGCGCAGGGCCACGCTGGCCGTGAGCACATGCTTCTCGTCGTCCGCCAGCAGGTCCTTCAGGTGCGGGAGGCGCGGAAACGGCTTGCGCTTGACCCAACCGTCGTTCCAGTGCGAGAACGTGCGCTCCGCCAGCAGCAGCAGGCGCGGGCTCGGCGGATCGCCGCCGATGTACTTCCCGGACGCCATCTGGTGCAGGTAGTCCATGCCGTTGTAGAACATGTAGCCGTTGGCGCTGCGCACCTGCCAGTGCGGGTCTTCCGTGACGTCCGCGTCGCGCGCGCCGGCGACTTCCAGCTCGGCGGCGCTCGGCACATACCAGTACGCGCCGGACACGCCCTGCACGACGCTCATCAGGCGGTCGGCCGGACGGTTCTTGTCCGGGCCCATCATGTGGTCGATGATTTTTTCGAAGCGGGCCTGGTCGTTGCAGAAGCCGACGAACAGCAGGCCCTGCTCGCGCGCCGCGCTGCCGCCATGGGAGCCGAAGGGCAGGGCCTGGCGCAGCAACTTGAGGTTGTCGCCATTGCTGTCCATGACGTGCACGCGGCGGATGTGGGCGTTGACGTCGCCCTGCGGCAGCGATACGCCGTCCGGATTGCGGCCGATCATCGCGTCCTGCGCGTCCGGCAGCATCGTGGAAATGCTCGGCCAGTCGAACAGGAATTTCTGGGTGAATGCGAAGCACGCGCCGCTGTATTCGCCGTTGATCAGCACGTCCGCCGCCAGCCCGACCGGATTGTCCGGGTTGGTGATGCCGTCCAGGTAGCGGCCGGCCATGATCTTGCGGTCGGGGCGCTTGCCGACCGCGAGGATCTCCAGGTGAGAAGCCAGCTTTTCCAGCGCCGGCCGCACGCTCTCCATCAGTTCGGCGGCCGCCTCGGGCTCGTCGCTTTTCAGGTACAGGAAGACGTCGCCGCCCGTGTCGCGCAGCTTCGGCGAGTGGTTCAGGACTTCACGGCTGACGGGGATGTCGCGGCCATCCCACTTGCCCCACAGTTCGGGGGAGAAAGCGGCCACGAGGCCGCAAGGCACGGCCGAGGCCTGTGCCTTCGCGGCCAGGTCGCGCACGAGCGCGAGCAGCGCCTGGGCGCCGGCATGATCGTGGTCGCGCAAGGTGAGGGTGGCCGCCTGGCCGAACACGGCGCGCTGGAGCAGGCCGGCCTGGGCACCGCGTACTGTATCGAATTGCATGGGTTTCCTTTCTGTGTAGGGTGGGGCATTTCATGCCGGGGGCATGAAATGCGTGCCCACGCGTGACGCATGCGGCTCGTTGGCGTTACGCGTGGGCGGAGGCCGCCCACCCTACCGATTGTTATTGGTACGTATCAGATGCCGCTGTCCAGGTCCGCGCCACGCACGAGGCACGCCTCGCGCACGCGTTCCACGGTGGCCGGCGACTCCATCTGGAACCACTCGTGGTGGCCGCGGTCGGCACGGGCGGCGCGCACGGCCTGCTTGACCGCGAAGAAGGCGGTGGCAGCCAGGGTCATCGGCGGTTCGCCGATTTCCTTCGACGACAGCAGTTCGGCTTCCTCGTGCGGCGCGTTCGGCGCCAGGTCGCGCGGGAACAGGATCACGTTCATTTCCTGCGGAATCGATTGCGCCGCGGGCGGTTTGTATTCCCAGGTGTTGACCGTGTATAGGGCGCCCGGCGCCGGACGGGTGGGCGAAGGCGTCGTGGGCGAATCGGCCGGCTGGTACGTGAGTTCCTCGCTCAGCACATAGCCCAGGCCCTGCACGAATCCACCCTCGACCTGGCCCACGTCCACGGCGGGGTTCAGGCTCACGCCGGCGTCGTACACGATGTCGGAACGCAGCACCGTCGTCTCGCCCGTCAGCACGTCGATTTCCACTTCCGTGCAGGCCGCGCTGAATGTGTAGCCGTTGAAGTAATCGACTTCTTCGTAGGCCGAGACCGGCTTGCCGTCCGGCCCGATGACTTCCTTGAACGTCAGGCCCGTGTCCGGCTCGGTGCCGCCCGGTACCGCGATGCGCGACTGGGCCGACAGGTTGACGCGGGCGTCGAAGGCGCTCGCGATGATGTATTGCCAGATGGTCTTGTCGGGTGCGCCGTTCGGCTGGGCGATCGGGGCGCGCCAGCCCAGTTCCGGGTAGTCCCAGAAATTGACGTGGTTTTGCGCGCACCACGCGCTGCCTTTTTCATCCAGCAGCTTGTGGCAATACGCTTCCAGCCTTTGGCGCAGCGCCTGGCATGCCTCCTGCGCGGCGCCGGCGTTGAACGAGGTGCCCGTCGACGCGCCGGTGCCTTCCGGATTCGGCACCACGGCCGTATCGCATTCGGCCACGCGGATCGCCTGCATCGGCACGTTGAGGGCGAGCGCCACGACCTGTGCCACCTTCGTATCGAGGCCTTGTCCCATTTCCACGCCGCCGTGGCGGACCAGCACCGAGCCCTCCTTCGAATAGACCTCGATCAGGGCGCCGCCCTGTTCCAGCGATGCCGTGTTGAAGCCGGACCCGTACTTGACCGGCAACAGTGAAATGCCGCGCTTGCGCCAGCGGTTGCGCGCGTTGAAGTCGTCCACCGCCTGCTGGCGCGCGAGGAAGTCGGATTTCTCCAGCGTGTAATCCCATACTTCGCGCATGTAGCACGACGCCAGCGGCTCGCCGTACGGCGTGCGTTCGCCCTGGGCGTACAGGTTCTTTGCGCGCACCACGTGGGACGGCAGGCCGACGCCGTGGGCCGCCGCCTCGACCGCATCTTCCACGATCAGCGTGGCCTGCAGCATGCCCATCGTGCGCATCGACGTGTTGCTCGTCTTGTTGGTGCGGCATACGTCGGCCGCGCAATTCCAGTTCGGGATGCTGTATGCGGTATCGCTGCGCAGGGCCAGGCAGTCGCTGACGATCATCGAGCACTCATAGGTGCGGCCGCCGTCCAGCCAGTAATCGGCCTGGAAGCCGAGCAGCTTGCCGTGCGTGGCCGGATCGGAGGCGTCGCCGATGGCGATGTGGTAGTTGCCCAGCACGGGATGGCGGTGGCCGAACATGGCGCTGTCGACCTGGCGCAGCACGGCCAGCCGCACGGTGCGATTCTGTTTCCATGCCGCGACCGCCGCCATGCTCGAAGCGTAGGACGACAGCGCGCACTTGCCGCCATAGCCGCCGCCGACGCGGCGGATCTGCACCGACACCTGGTTCGATTCCAGGCCGATCACCGCGCAGGCAGTGCTGTGCACCGCATCCGGGCTCTGGCTCGACGGGTGCAGCCGCAGCTGGCGGTCGTCCAGCACTTCGGCCACGCAGGATTGCGTCTCCATGTAGAAGTGGATCTGGCTGCCGACCTGCTGTTTGGACGACACGCGCGTGCAGGCCACGTCCACCTCGTTCACCGGTACCGGCACGCCGTGCGCGACGACCGGTTCGCTCGGGTCGGGCTCGGTCGGGTTCGCGGGCGTCACCCACTGCAGGTTCGTGCCCTCGCGCGTGATCTGCCAGATGTGGACGGGGAACGGGGGCGCGTCGGGGAACACGATCTTCTCGCGCTCCGCTCGGGTAGCGGGAATGTCCAGGCAAGGCGCGTCCGCGGCGGGCGCGAACCGGATCAGTTCCGTCTGCAGGTACCAGGCGGCCTGCTGCGCTTCCTGCTCGTCCTCGGCCAGCACGAGGCCGATGGACTGGCCGAAGCCCGTCAGCAGCAGCGGCGCGCGTGCGTCATAGCCGGGCGGCAGCTTGCCGTGCGGGCAGGCGGACGGTTCGACGCTGATGGCGAACAGGGGATCGTCCGTACCGATGCCGATCACGGCCTGCTGCGGCACGTCGATCGCCGTCACGTAGTCGACCACGCCGGGGAAACGCTGGCGCAGCGCCGCCAGCACTTCGGCCGGGCTGGCCGGGCCGTTCACGTCCGCCACGCGATACGTGCAGGTGCCGAGGGCGATGGTGCTTTGCACCGGGGCGGCGTTCAGGCCGCGTCGCGGCAGCGGAATGTCGTGCACGTACTGGGCTTCGCCGGTCGCCTGCAGGTAGGCGCCGAGCTTGATGTACGGGATGTTGGCGGGATATTCCGCCGGATCCTTTTCGTAGGCCTGGGTGCCGCGGGTTTCTCCCGGCACCACGCGCTGTGCCGCCGAGCGCAGCGCGTCCGGCACGGGCAGGCCGCGCCATTCCGCGACTTCCAGGAAGAATTTGTACAGGTACGACACGCACAACGCCCGTTTGTAGCTGTCGGAAAAGCCTTCGTCCGGCAGTTCGGCATAGTGGGCCGCATGGCGCCGCATGATGGCATCCACTTCCGCTTCCATCGCGGCCACGGTTTTCGCCAGCGTCTGCTGGTTCCAGGCCTGGCCGAGCAGCATCTCTTCGCAGCCACGCAGGCGGCAGGCCACCGGCGAGATGCCGCCGACCACGAGCGCAGCCTCGACGACGTGGTTGCAGGCGTCCAGCCGCACCCGCAAGCCGGCGTTGACGATGGAGTGGGCATTCACGATGCGCAGTGCCGTCTTGTACGTCTGGACGTATTCGTCGGCGCGCGTCGCGGGCACGTCATAGCGCAGCAGCACGCAACCGCCGCGCATGGCCGGGTCGCTGTTCCACAGGTTGGCGAACTCGAGCAGGCCGAAACGGCGCTCGCCATCCCAGCCGGGTGCGATGGCGACGACGTCCGTGCCGAGTGCGGCCAGCGCCGTGAAGCAGTCGGACGGGAAGGGCACGCCTTCGTCGCCGTGGCGTACCACCAGCATGGTGTTGCCGGCCAGTGTGGCGGCATTGCGGACGATCGTGCCGGCGGTGCGGCCCGCCATGTAGCGCAGCGCGAGCAGGCCGGGCAGGGCGGGGCTGCCTTCCGGCGTGTCGGCGATCTGCCTGTCGAGCAGCGCCAGCAGGTCGCTGTAGCGCAGGCCGGCGCCGAGCTCCAGCCGGCCATGATCGGCGCGGCTTGCGCGCAGCTCCGCCACCTGGCCCAGGTCGATGAAGACGTGGGGATTTTCCACCGTGGCCGGGTAGATGCCGATCGAGGTGTTGCCGCCGACGAGGCGCAYGTCCTGGCGGTCCGGGAACTGCGCGAGCAATTCAACGACCTGGCCCAGCGACGTGGGGCGGAACCAGCGGTAACCCTTCGATTCGAAGGCGAGCGCGCGGGCGCGGTGGCGCAGTTCATCCGGGAATTCGACGGCCACGGGAACGACGTTCCTGACCTCGTCCGCCGGGTCGATGTAACAAGGCATGCATCCTTTGTCGTCGACGGTCGGATTCCAGTCGGACGCGAATTCCTTCTTGAATCCGTAGAGGATCGGGCGGTAACCCGTGCAGCGGCAGATATTGCCGTCGAACAGGCCTTCGATCTCCGCCTTGGTGCCGGGCTTGGGGCCGTTTTCCAGTACGGCGGCCGTCATGTTCATGACCCAGCCCGGCGTGCAGAAGCCGCACTGGGAGCCATTGTTGCTGGCCACGCAGTGCTGAACGGTACTGATGGCTTCGTTCTTCACGCTGCCCGTGCCTTCGACCGTCGTCACCATCTTGCCGTCCACGGCGGCCAGCGGTTTCAGGCAGGAATTGACGGAGGAATGCTTCACCGTCTGGCTGGCCTCATCCCACTCCGACAGCAGCACGGTGCAGGCGCCGCAACCACCCTGTTTGCAGCCGATCTTCGTACCGGTCAAACCCACGTCGGGAGAGCGCAAATAATCGACCAATAAGGTTTTCGGGTCGACATTGGGTAATTCTACGGGTTTCCCATTCAGATAAAAGACGAGATTGGCGCTATGACGGGGAATGGCATTGTTTTCGGACATGGTAACCCTGTTGGTTAATCGGGATGGGCAACACCTGCTGGATAAAAGAAATCCATGGGCGCGCGCGGGCCCACTGTTTGATTTCTCAGCGGAAATAAATTGTTCGCCACATTAGCAGCGAGAAAAAATAAAATCAATCAGGGGATTGATGGAAATCCATTAGGAAATGGACGGCGTCGCGAAGAAAATGGGAACGCGCGTTTTTGCGCCATTTCACATATCGATGAAAATGGCGCGATTGAAGGGAAGCTTGAATGAATTCTGCCGGATCGCCGGATCGCCGGATCGCCGGATCGCCGGGCCGCCGGATCGCCGGGCCGCCGGATCGCCGTGTTGCGGTAGGGTGATGCCGGCAATGCGCGTGTCCAGGCCGCTGCCTGGACACGATGTGTGGGGACTGCCGGTCAGGCGACTTCGAGTTGCCGGGCGAGGCTGCCCGGATCGCTGTCGTTGATCTCGTGGCCGCCATCGACCGGATTGCCGGCGCCGTCGGTCGGTACGATCTGCTGCGTGAACGCGGTGAAATAGGCGGTCCACGTCCCGTCGGGGTAATTGATCAGGATCGCGCCGTCCTGCCATACGTCGTTGTGGTCGGTGTCGTCATTCCCCTCGTTCAGGAAGTGACGGCCGGTCGAGCCCTGGTTCATGTGGATGTCGTGAATGCCCGCGTCGCCGCCCGTATAGGTACGGCCGAACGCGTAGACGTCGGCATTCGTCGCGACGGCCTGGTTGAACGCCGTCTCCAGCGAGGCGACCGGCTGGAACGTGGTCGTCGAGCTCATGACGCCGTTGTTCATCACGTCGCTGTCCTGCCATGTCCCGGTACCGGCGCCCGCAGTCAGGATGTCGGTGCGGAGGAAGTCCAGGGCCGGCAGCGCATCCTTGCCGGTCAGGTCCGTATAGCCCTGCGCGGCCGCCTTGAGCGTGGAGCAGATCGGGTGCGAAAAGTTCCGGACCAGGCGGTAGCGCAGCAGGTCGTCCGCGTCGTCCGTGCCGACGTTGATCGCGCAATCCCATGGCGTGACGGCATTGCCCTGGTTGTCCACGGCCTGCAAGGTCACGTGCATGTGATATTGCGTTTCCTGCTGCTCGGGAATGTATTTCGAGCGCATCGTCGGTGCGCTCGTTACGTGCGCTTTAAAAAAACCATATTGCAACGTCATTAACAGATCTCCAAATGGTTGATCAGGCACAAAGCCGATTCCTGCCTGAATCGGGCGGCGATGATGAAAGGCCGACGATTGTTATTTCGGCCTCCGGTCGACGTCACTGCAAAAGTTGCTAGTAGCGTTGCCGGGCATTTTGGCGCAAGTAAAAAAGGAATGCCTTCTTTTTTGCGTGAGCATTTTTCCGATTTATTGGAAACCTCGAATCTGGCCTGGTCGCGTCATTTGGATGGAAGCCGCTATTTGGGCGTGAATGCCATGCACCAGCCATTCGGGCTGATCGTGCCTGCCACGATCTTGCAGGTACCGGGCTGCTGTCCGTCGCCAGGCGGGACGAATTGCACGCAATCCGCGCAGCGCTTGCCTTCGTTCGGATGGTCCTGGTAATGAAAATCGTCCTTGCTGGCATTCCCCGCCTGTGCCGAGGAAGGCCTGGCGAGCAGGGGCAGGGCGAGCAGGACCGGGAGCGCAGCGGCCTGGCCGAGCAGGCGGCGGCGCGTGGACTCTCTTTCGTTCATGATGACCTCTTGCGGAAAAGGGCCGGGGCTTAGAACATGAACCATCCCAGCAGATAGACGGTGTCGTTGGCGGAGGCGTTGCGGCCGAGGCCGTCGTAGTTGCGCGAAGCGCCGTTGAACTTGCTGTAGTGCGTGAACTGGAGCGTCAGGCGGATGTCGCGACGCGGCAGATAATTGAACTCCAGGATCGTGCCCGCGCTGTCCGGACTGCCATTGCCGCTGCCCGTCACCGCGTCGCCAGTGTTGTAGAGTCCGTTGTCGGCGGTGCCGTGGATGCGGAAGCTCGCCAGATTCACGCCGTACTTCTTCTCGAAATAGTAGGTCGCCTTCGCACGGAATGCGTGCAGCCGGTCCGTGTGGTTGCTCGCCTGCGCATCGGGATTCCAGGTTACCGATTCGCGCGTGTAATTCAGTTGTCCGGAAATCCGGTGGCGGTCCGTGATGTACTGGTATTGCGCATCGATCCCGATATCCCGGAAGTGGTCCGTCGGACCGGACAGGCGTTGATTGTCGGGGAAGACGTCGGCGATCAATCCATACGTCCCGACCATCGCCGAATGCTTGCCGCCGTCCCAGTCGTGCTGCACGGCCAGGCGCCAGTAGGGGTTGTAGCCGTCGAGCGCGGCGGCGGTGTCGCGTTCGATGCCGAGCCGCAGCGGCGAGAACAAATGGTTGCTGGTGCGGTAGGCCGTGACTTCCCCGTAGACCGTGTTGCGCCACATCGCATACGCGCCCATCCCCGCCACCTGCTGGCCCAGGCTCTCGATCAGGGGTGCGGCCGCGGGTGCGTTCGCGGCAGGGGACGAGGCGAACGGGAAACCCCATGTGCTCACGGTGTTGTAGACGTCCTGTACCTGCGGATTGTTATGCAGCGTAAAGCCGTAGAGCAGGTCATGTCCCGCGACGCCGACGTGGTTGGCGTAACGCAGGTCGACATTGTCGATGCTGGTGTGGTGCTCGACGCCATCATAGGTGAGCTGGGAAAAGATCCCCACATGGTCGCTCAGCTTGCCGTTGTAGAACAGGCTCACCTGTTGTATCACCGCCTCCCGGTCCTTGGGGAAGTTTTGCGCGAAGTTCGTGCCGGCGCCGCGTGTTTGCGAGTACGACAGCTGGACCATGCCGGCCACCGGAAACGCGAGGCGCGGTCCCAGCGTATAGCCGTTGAGCTTGAACAGCCGGCCCGTCGGCGTGAGCTCGGGCCAGCTGACGTGGCAGGTAAAGCAATCGAACCCGGTCTGGCGCGCGAAGCTGGGGACGGCCTGCGCCGGGAACATGCAGCAGGTCAGGATCACGGCTGCAAGCGCACGCCATGGAACGCCGATGGAATACCTCATGACAACCTCCTGTCAGGACGGGGAAGGGGGTTTGCGTTAATGCCGCTGGCGGCGCAGAAGTTCAAGGCTGTGTTCGCATTTGTCGGTAAACGGGCACCGAGCTGCTAACCGAGCTGGACCGCAGCGCGCAGCCAGTCAGCCGGGGTCGTCAGGCGGCGCGCGTCCAGCAACCTCTGCCATCCCGAATAGTTGATCAGGTAGCGGCTTGCGACACCGCGAAAGCGCACGAGCCAGCTTTTAAAACGGCTGTGCCAGGCGTTCACGTTCTGGATGTGGATCGCGCCGCGCGTCCGTTCGCCCGCGTTCCCGTTCACCGCCTCGTGCGTAATGCCGGCCTCCTGCGCGAAACGACGATAGGATGCGGCCGCATCGCTGATCAGCAAGACGTCGGTCGGCAACACTGGCTTGAGGCACCCGTGCAGCTGTTCGGCCGTCACCTGCCCGCGTCCGGTATGAAAATCGAGCGTTTGTCCGGTACGGTCGCGAGCGACGAGCAGGCAGTCGTGTTCCCTGTTGACGCCGCGCCGCTTCGCCACGCCGCCGCGCTTTCTCGGCGTGCGGGTCAAGTTGCGCGAGCCCTTCTGCGATTCCAGGAGAAACGTCTCGTCCGCCTCGACGATGGCCGTCAACCTGGCCGGCCGGTCGCGCATCGCGCCGGGCACGAACCGGTGGCGCCACCGGAAACTGGTCGTGCGGTACACCCCGACGACGCGCGCCGCCTCGCGCACGGTGCGTGATTCGAGCACGCATTGCAGATAAGGCAGCCAGCACTCCTTCTTGCGCAGGCGCGCGAGCGGTGTCCCGGTCAGGGCATTGTAGGTACGACGGCAACGGAGGCAGCGAAATCGCTGCAGTCCGCTGGCCTGGCCGCAGCGGTGCGACTTCGGGTGCCTACAGTGTGGACACGGCCGTCCCCGCGCAGCCTGCTCGATCAGGCCGATGCACTCGGCTGGATGCGTGATGCTGGCAATCCATTCCCGTAGCCGGGCCAGGTCACTCGCCGACAAAGCGACCGCGGACAACATGGCAAACAGGTCGTCGAACGTCAGGCTGCGCATCGGCACTCCGGAAGAGTTAACTCGACAATGCGTATGACTTCGGCAACAAATTAAAGTTCACATAACGAACGCGAACACAGCCAGGTTCAATCGACGCAGGCCCTGTCGACAGCGTGGATTGATGCCCACAAGAACCTTACGAAAATTTAACCAACGTTTGGGATATTGATGATTTTTTCGAGTTAATCTACATTAACGTCGAGGGGGTATTTCGCTTGTTTTTCGTTTGATTTCACTTGTTCGAACGGCCATTTCCCGTCGTTTTATATCGAAAAACAGCAGTTTCTGAAGATTTCGTGTTTCGTATTTTGCGTTTTATCAAGCGGCAGTTGTAAATCGTGATTGTGTCGGAAGTACATGGCGGCGAGGCATGAATCGTTGTTGGAAAATAGTTGGATTTGATGTGAATCAGTAGCCTATTCAAAAAACATAAATATGCGCGTATTGCTAGCCAGATAGCAACACCGGGCATTTTGGTGTCTCAAATAATGCTATTCCAATTGTTTGAGCCTGATCGGCGTGCCGAATTGCGAGAATTTGTGCCGCTTGGAATGCTCGATTTCGTTTTGACAAAAATTTTGTGGTAAATATATTATCGTAAATTTTTGTTCGGAAAAGTTTAAATGCATTTGTCCAATGTCGCACATTTCATGTAGTGCTTTGGTAATTTTCATAATTGCGACAAGTTGAAATGATTTGCAGAATCGAGAAATCGCGCACTGAAATTGCAGCAAACTCATTTTGAATCGCGCGATACGAGCCAATAAGGRGACGTTGTTCATGAAGATTAACAAGGCACGAAAACAGGCATCATCCCCGACGTTTAGACAGTTTTCCCGCAAGCTCGCCCGCGGCGCGCTGGCCGCGTCGATGCTGGGCATACTCGTCACTGCGACATTACCTGCGCATGCCGCGAACTACACCTATAACAATGTGAAGATCGTCGACGGCGGCTTCGTCAGCGGCATCATCGCTCACCCGGGCCAGCAAGGGTTGTTCTATGCCCGTACCGACGTGGGCGGCGCATACCGCTACAACTCCGCCACGAGCACCTGGATTCCGCTGAACGACTGGACGGTTCCGTCCAACTGGCACCATATGGGCATCGAGACCATCGCCATCGACCCCAACAACACGAACAAGCTGTACATGGTGGCCGGCATGTACACCAATAACTGGGACGGCAACGCCACGTTCCTGGTGTCGTCGGACAAGGGCGCCACGTTCACGTCGTACCCGCTCAACTTCCATGCTGGCGGCAACAACGTTGGCCGCAATGCGGGCGAACGCCTGCAGGTCGACCCGAACCTGGGCTCGATCCTGTACTACGGCACCTTCAACGAATCCACGCAAAGCGGCACCAATGGCCTGTACAAGAGCACGAACGGCGGCCAGACGTGGACGAAGCTGACCGGGTTCACGGCCCTCACCAGCGACGGCTCGGGCGCGGGCGTGGCGTTCGTCACGCCATACAAGGCATCCGCCAGCCTCGGCTCGGCCACGCCGACGCTGTTCGCCGGCGTGTCCACGTCGAGCGCGAAATCCGCCGGCGTGACGTTGTACAAGAGCACGAACGGCGGCACCACGTGGACGGCGGTGACGGGCGGCCCCGTCGGGATGTACCCGAACCACGGCCAGATCGCCGCGGACGGCAACCTGTACATTACCTACGGCGACGGCATCGGCCCGGGCGACATGAATACCGGCCAGGTGTGGAAGTACAGCATCGGGCAAAACACGTGGYAGAACATCACGCCGCCCAATCCGAACAATCTGACCGGCGGCTACGGCGGCCTGGCGATCGATACCCGGACCACGAATACGCTCGTGGTCATGACCATGGATCGCTATTGGCCGGATGACACCATGTTCCGCAGCACCAACGGCGGCGCCACCTGGACGGACGTGGGCGCCTCGGCCACGCGCGACGACAGCCTGTCGCCGTACATCCATTTCGGCCACCCGTCGCCGCCGTTCGGCAACTGGAGCCAGGTCGTGATCGACCCGTTCAATTCGGCGCACGCGTTCTATGGCACCGGGGGTACGGTCTGGACCACGGGCAACCTCACGGCAGCGGACAGCGGCCAGGCGACCAACTGGACCATCGGCGCCAATGGCATCGAGGAGTCGGCGCCGCACCTGCTGGTCTCGCCGACTGCGGGCGCACCGCTGATCAGCGGACTGGGCGATATCTGCGGCTTCGTGCACACCAGCCTGACCACGTCGCCCACGCCCATGTCCAACCCGCTGTGCCAACAGGGCACGGGACTGGATTACGCCAAGTCGGTGACGTCGAAGATCGTCCGCGTAGGCACGGCGCTCTCGGGTAACGCCGCCGTGTTCGGCGCCGTCTCCACCAATGGCGGCACCAGCTGGACGGCGTTCACCAGCCAGGGGGGCTCGAGCCAGGGCGGCGGCACGGTCGCCATCTCGGCCGACGGCGCGAACATCGCCTGGGCCCCGTGGGACGCCGCTCCGGTCCTGTCGACCAATAACGGCGCCAGCTGGACCGCGACGGGTCTGCCGATGAGCAACAGCATGCAGATGGTTTCCGACAGCTTCAACAGCAGCCTGATGTATGCCTACGATGCGAACACGGGCACCGTTTATACCAGTTCCAACAAGGGCGTCAACTGGAATACGGCCGCCACCGGGCTGCCGCAATATGGCAGCCTGAGCACGCCGTTCGGCATCCAGGGCGATCTCTGGTTGTCCACCTCGTCCGGCCTGTACCGCAGCACCAGCTCGGGCTGGAGCTGGACCAAGCTGACGACGGTGACCTCGGCCGTCTCGACGGGCTTCGGCAAGGCGGCGACGGGCACGACCTACCCGGCCATTTACATGTCGGGCACGATCAATAGCGTGCAAGGCTTGTACCGTTCGACGGACGGGGGCAATACCTGGACCCAGATCAACGACTCTGCCCACCAGTACGGCGGCATTACCCATGTCACCGGCGATCCGAAGACCTTCGGCACGGTCTACTTCTCGGCGAGCCAGGGCCTCGGCCGCGGTATCATCGTCGGCACCTCGTCGAACTGAAGCCGGCTCGTGTAGGAACGCAAGCCCCTGGTTGCCAGGGGCTTTTTCTTTGTTGCGACATTTCCTATAGATGTGGCCGCAACGCCAGTATTTGCTTGTCAATAAGGCACAAATGCTCCACACTGGATCGTGATTATTGGTGACATTTTCGACATTGAAAAACCATGAACACTGTCACGCTGGATGCGACCGTATTGCTAGACATTATCAAGATCCAGGCGGAGATCGCCTGCCAGGGCCTGGATCTTGGCGGGGTGCTGCAACTGGTCTGCCAGCGCGCCACGACGCTGTGTCACGCCCAGGGCGCGGTCGTGGAAATGGTCGAGGGTGACGAGATGATCTACCGCGCCGCCGCCGGCATCGCGCAGCCGCAGCTGGGCCTGCGCCTGCGCCGCGACAACAGCCTGTCGGGCCTGTGCGTGGAAACCCACGAAATCCTCGTGTGCCACGATTCCGAGACCGATCCGCATGTCGACCGCGAAGCCTGCCGCAAGGTCGGCCTGCGCTCGATGCTCGTCGTCCCGCTGCGCCATGAAAACCAGTCGGTGGGCGTGCTGAAGATCGTATCGGCCGAAGCGCATGCCTTCGACGAGCGGCATGCCCAGGTGCTCGGGCTGTTGTCGACCCTGATCGGCGCATCGATCTACCACGCCGTGCAGAACATGTCGAACGACCTGTATTACCGCGCGACGCACGACGCGCTGACCAGCCTCGCGAACCGCGCACTGTTCTATGACAGTTTGCGCCAGCAACTGGCGCGGGCGGCGCGGTCCCATGACCATGTCGCGGTCGTCAACATCGACATGGATGGACTCAAGGTGATCAACGACAATTGCGGCCACCGCGCCGGCGACGCCGCGATCCGCCAGGTCGCCAACCGGATCGCCGGCGGTCTCCGTACCGAGGATCTCGCGGCGCGCCTGGGCGGCGACGAGTTCGGTCTGATCCTCGTCGGGGTGCGCGACCGCGACAGCGTCGTGGACAAGTGCGCCGACCTGGCGAGCGCGATCCGGGCGCCGTTCGAATTCGAGGGCCGCATTCTCCCCCTCGGGGCGAGCATCGGTTTTGCCCTGTGGCCGGAGGATGGCCGCGACATGGAGCAACTCATCGAACTGGCCGACCAGGCCATGTACAAGGTCAAGCATGGGCGGCGCGGCGGCGCGGGGATGCTGCACGGATGAACCGGACCGCCGTCCGTCATTTTCTCAGATAACGATACCATCCACGCTACAATGTCTGCTGTCCAACCATAACGACAGGAGACACTCATGCATCATCACGCACTGCGGCAATTGACAGCCGCGCTGGGCGCACTGGCCATGGTGGCGGGCGCAAGCGGCGTCGCATGCGCATCCGACCTGGCGCCGGCCATGCAGACCGTGCAATTGAAGGGCGATGCCGGCGGCCGGCGCTTCGAAGGCTTCGGCGTCGTCGACGGCGGCGGCGGCACGTCCGTGCTGCTGAAGGATTATCCGGAACCGCAGCGCAGCCAGATCCTCGACCTGATCTACAAGCCGAAATTCGGCGCCTCCGTCAGCGTGCTGTATGTCGAGATCCCCGGCGACGGCAATGCCACGCAGGGTTCGATGCCCAGCCACATGCACACGCGCGGCGACCTGAACTACGACCGCGGGTACACCTGGTGGGTCATGACGGAAGCGCGCAAGCGCAATCCGCATCTCGCGCTGGACGGCACCATCTGGAGCGCGCCGGGCTGGATCGGCGATCGGGGCATGCGTTTTGCCGGCAACCAGGGCGACGACCGCTTCTTCTCGCAGGATACGGCCGACTACTACGTGACGTGGCTGCGCGGCCTGCGCGACGTGTATGGCCTGCAGATGGACGCGCTCGGCATGCGCAACGAGAAGGGCGTGAATTACGGCCTCGTCAAGGCGATGCGCAAGACGCTGGACGACAATGGTTTCCGCAATGTCCGGCTGCACGCGTTCGACAACTGGCCCGACGAATGGAAGTTCGACTTCGTCAAGGACCTCGACAAGGATCCGCAACTGGCCGCCGCGATCGACGTGATCGGCGCGCACGTCAACACCGATACGTCGACGGTCCCGGCGGACGTGCGCGCGACGGCCGACCGGCTCCACAAGCCCCTGTGGAACACGGAGGCCCACGTGTACAAGGCGGGCTACGAGGGCCTGATCGGGAACGTCGAGTCGTTCAACGAGAACTACATCCGCAGCGGCATCACCCGTTTCGTCAACTGGTACGGCATCGCCGGCCTGTACACGCTGGAATCGTACTCCGGCGAGAAGGAAGCGGCGCTGCGCGCCAACTGGCCCTGGAGCGGCCACTACGAGATCAACCCGAGCCTGTGGGGCTATGCGCACTACGGCCAGTTCACGCAGATCGGCTGGACGTACATCGATGGCGGCAGCGGCGACCTGGCCGCGGGCGGGACCTATGTCACGCTGAAGTCGCCCGGCAAGGATTACAGCATCATCGTCGAAACGCGCAAGGCCACGCGGCCGCAGCGTGTGCGCTTCGTCGTCGGCGCCGGCCTGTCGCGCGCCGCCCTGGCGGTCTGGCGCAGCAACGCACAAGCGTACTTCGTGCGCCAGGCGGATGTCGTGCCCGCGCGCGGCGTGGTCGAACTGACGCTGGAACCCGGTGCCGTGTATTCGTTCACGACGACGCGCGGCCAGCGCAAGGGGACGTTCGCCGACGTGCTGCCGAAGCAGGCGTTCCCGTTCCCGTATCGCGAGACCTTCGACGGCTACGCGGCGCCGCGCCAGTGGGGCCATTTGCCGCGCTATTTCGCGGACATCACCAGTGCGTTCGAGCTGGCCGACTGTCCGGAGCGGAAAGGGCGGTGCCTGCACCAGGCCGTTCCGGTGCCGGCGATGTCCTGGGCGCCGGAATGGAAGCCATACACGATCATCGGCGACGATGCCTGGACCGACTATGAGGTCAGCGCGGACGTGCACACCGGTCCCGGCGAATCCGCCGCCGTGATGGGCCGCGTGAACGACGTCGGCAGCGGATACGGCACCATCCCCAAGGGTTACTACCTGCAACTGGAGGACGGGGGGCGCGTGAGCCTCGTCGTGGTGCGCGGCAAGGTCGACAAGAAGGCGCTCGTCGGCGACGCCGAGCAGCAGGCGCTGATCAAGTCGCAGCGGGACGACGGCGAGGGCGGCGAGAAGGTGCTGGCCACGGGAACGGCCGCCGGCGGCGGCTGGCATACGCTGAAGCTGCGCTTCGAAGGCGCGACGATCCGCGGCTATGTGGACGGCAAGCAGGTCGTGCAGGCGGACGACGCGCTGTACGGCCGCGGCATGGCCGGCCTGATGGCTGGACCGACCGCCAGCGGGTTCAGCATGCCGTATTTCGACGACGTCGTGGTCAACCGTGTCGGCGGCCCGCCCCCGGCCGCCACGGCTGCGCTGCCCGGGCAGGTGCCACTCTATCCGCGCAAGAATTGACCGCCGCCGGCTGCCGGCAGACTAGTCGCGATATATGAAAAAAGCTTGCTTCGGCAAGCTTTTTTCATACCGGCATGCCGGACGTCGATGCATAGTTAATGTATATTATCGATAAAAAACAAGC
>NZ_JBFUDR010000076.1:0-21993 GCF_056404615.1 Massilia sp. P2_C2
AGGTAGAGCACCGAATAGCTGATCGCGTACCACAGCACGTTCTGCTGCAACGTGCCCGGCATCAGGAAGGCGCACAACGTCGTCAGGAACAGTGTGACTTGCCAGATGAGGTCGATCTGCTGCTTGCCCGCGACAAAGAACACATAGCTGAGCGGGCTGGCGATGAAATTCAGGAAGCACAAGGGTGCAAGGATCTGCGCCAGCTCGCCGGCGGGGCGCCAGGATGCGCCGAACACCCACGCGAACAGCCCGGGAGAGAACAGCAGCAGCACCAGCGCCGGCCCCGCCCCCAGCATCGACAGGGCCTTGAACGTGTAGCGGTAGGCGTGGCTGCAGTGGCCGTGCGTCTGGAATTCGTGCACGGACTCGCGCTTGAACACTTCCAGCACGGAGGCCGCCAGCAGCGACACCGGGGCGGCCAGCACGCGCTGCGTGAGGGCGTATAGGCCGGCGGCCACCGCGCCATGACGCATGCCGATCAGGAACAGGGGCATCTGGGCGCAGAAGGCATTGAGCAGGTTGGATGGCAGCGAGAAGCGCCAGAATTTCTGGTGCCGGTGCAGGTAGCTCCATGCGGCGTGGTCCAGGCGCAGCGCAACGCGCGGACGCGGCGGGTGCAGCAGCAGCGTTGCGGCGGCGAGGCCGGCGGCCAGACCGATCAACTGGCCGGCCAGCAGGCCCGCCTCGCCGGCGCCCACGGCCAGCAGCAGCACCTGGGTGAGCGCGATGGTGGCGGCACCCCAGACCTTGGCGCGCGCCGCCTTCCCAAATGCCTTGTGCGACGTCGCGTAGGCCAGCGTCGTCTGCGTATAGGCCGTGAGCCACGTGCCGACACCGATGAGCAGCAGCGCGCCCCAGGACTGGGCGCTCAGCACGGCGAGCCCGAGTGCGTGCGCCAGCAGCGCGCAAAGTGAGACGAGCAGCGCCGTCGCGCTGGCCGAATGGAACACGACGGAAAAGCAGACGCGCTGCTGTTCCGGTTCGTGGTCGAGGATCATGGCGGTCTCGAGACGCAGGGTGGCGGCGATGGCGGACACGGCGACGACGCCGAGCCACACCGAAAAGGCACCCATCTCGCTGGGCGTGCACATCCGCGTGATCAGCGGTGCGGCCAGCAGGGGCAGGGCCTGGGCGCCGAGTGCGCCGCCCAGGACCATCGCCACGTGTCTCCAGAAGCCGGGTGAACTCATACCGACACGGCCGGCGTTGCGAACCCGGGGGATGGCGCGTCGGCCGCCATGCCGGCCGCTTTCAGCAGCGCCGCGCATACCCGGTGGATGTCCTCGTCCGGCAGATAGGGACCCATTGGCAGGCTCATGACCCGGTCGGCCAGCGCCCGCGCCACCGGGCACGTCGCGCCTCCGGCCAGGTGCGCGTACGCCGGTTGCATGTGGACCGGCACGGGATAATGGACGGCAGTCGGGATGCCGGCGTCCTGCAGGACGCGCTGCACGTCGGCGCGCCGTTCGACCAGCACGGTGTACTGGGCAAAGACGCTGGTGCGGTCGGCCCCGCGGGCGACGAGGTCGACTTTACCTTTCAACAAGGCGTCGTAGGTGGCGGCCGCGCGTCGGCGCTGTGCCAGTTCCCAGTCGAACAGGCCGAGCTTGGCCAGCACGATCGCGCATTGCAGCGTGTCCATGCGGCCGCCGACGCCGACGCGCGTGTGGACGTAGCGCCGGCTCTGGCCATGTACGCGGATCTCGCGCATGGCGCGCGCCAGGTCGTCGTCGCTCGTGAACAGGGCGCCGCCATCGCCATAGCAGCCAAGTGGCTTGCTGGGGAAGAAGCTCGTGCAACCGATCGTGGACAGGTTGCAGCTCTTGCGGCCCCGGTAGTCGGCGCCGAAACTCTGCGCGGCATCCTCGATGACGGCCACCCCATGGCGGGCGGCGATCGCATTGATCTCGTCCATGTCGGCGGGCGTCCCGTACAGCGAGACGGGCATGATGGCGCGCGTGCGCGCACCGATGCTCGCCTCGACGAGAGCCGGGTCGAGGTTGCCGGTGCGGGCGTCCACGTCGACGAACACCGGGACGGCACCCAGCAGCACGATGACCTCGGCCGTGGCGATGAACGTGAAGGGCGTCGTGACGATCTCGTCACCGGGCCGGATTCCCAGCGCCATCAAGGCGATCAGCAGCGCTTCCGTGCCCGAGGCGACGGTGACGCAGTGGCGGGCGCCCGTGTATGCGGCCAGGCGCGCCTCGAGTTCGCCGACTTCCGGCCCCATGATGTATTGGCCGTGGTCGAGCACGGCCTGGATGCGCTGGCCGATGACGTCGCGCGCAGCCTGGTACTGTGACTTGAGATCGATGAATTCCATGGTGGTGGCCGGGGTCGGCAATGCGTGGTCAGGGTTGATGGGGCGCCGCGACGAGGGTGCAGACACCGTCGCGTAGCAGGTAGACGTCGCCCGTGTGGGGACAGGTGGCCTCGGCGTCGCCGGACAGCGGCAATGGCAGGCGTTCGCCGAAGCGGCCGATCCAGCCGATCTGGCGCGCCGGCACGCCGGCCATGAGGGCGAAGTCGGGCACGTCGCGCTTGACGACGGCGCCGGCACCCACGAAGGCGTAGCGGCCGACCGTCACGCCGCACACGATCGTGGCGTTGGCGCCGATGCTCGCACCGCGCCGGACGACGGTGCGGCGGTACTGGTCCTTGCGGACAATGCCGGCGCGCGGGTTGTAAACGTTCGTGAACACCATGCTGGGGCCGCAGAACACTTCGTCCTCGAGCGTCACGGCGTCGTACACGGACACGTTGTTCTGGATCTTGACGCCGTTCCCGATCACGACATCGTTGCCCACGAACACGTTCTGTCCCAGCGAACAGCCCGCGCCGATGCGGGCGCCGCCGCATACATGCGTGAAGTGCCAGACGCGGGTGCCTGGCCCGAGCACGGCGCCGGCATCGACGATGGCGCTGGGATGGATGGCCTGGTTGTCATCGATGCGCATGTCAGTACTCCAGCGGCAGGGCGACGCGGCGGCCGTCGCGCGCGGACATATAGGCGGCAACCAGCACTTCCAGCGATTTCAGGCCTTCGCGTCCATCCGTTTCCGGCTCGGCCTCGCCGCGCAGCACGCGGATCACGTTGTCGTAGTACAGCGGATGACCGAAGCCGTACACGGACGTCGTCTGGTAGCTGGCGTCCGTCACGAGCGCGTCGTCGGGGTCCGGTGTGGCGAATTCCCATTGCTGGATCTCGTTGACGGCCACGCCACCGATGCGCACCGTTCCATGTTCGCCCAGCACGGTGATCGAGCCTTCGAGGTTGCGCGGATAGGTGAGCATCGTCACGTTCATGGAACCGAGCGCGCCATTGCGCCAGCGCACGCTGATGACTCCCGTGTCCTCCACTTCGATGTCGCGCGCCAGCGTGGCCGTATAGGCCTGCAGGCTTTCGACCGGACCGACGATCCAGTCGATCAGGTCGACGTAGTGACTGGCCTGGTTCATGAAGGCGCCGCCGTCGAATTCCCAGGTGCCGCGCCAGCCGGCGCTTTGGTAATACTCGGGAGGGCGGGTCCAGAATACGTTCAGGTTGACCATGTAGATGCGGCCGAAGCGCTTCTTGTCGACGGCGCGCTTGAGCAGTTGCAGCGTGGCGTTGCGGCGGTTCTGCTTGACGACGAACAGGCGCACGCCGGCCGCATCGGCCGCCGCCACCATGCGCTTGCCGTCTTCCCAGCGCGTGGCCATCGGCTTTTCCGTGATCACGTGGCGGCCGGCCTGGGCGATGCGGATAGCTTGCTCGGGATGCAGTCCGGACGGCGTGGTGACGGTGAAGGCGTCGGCGTCGCAGTCGCGCAACATCGTTTCCAGGCTGGAATACGCAGTGGCCCCGGTGGCGCTGACGGCGCGGTCGAGCGCGCGCGGGTCGACGTCGCAGACGCCGACGAGCTGGGCGCGGTCCTGGTGCTGGCGCAACGCATCGAAATGGTTGGCGGCGATGCGGCCGCAGCCGACCAGCGCGAAGCGGATCTTGCGGTCCGTGATGGGAGCGGGATACTGGCGCATGGGAGCTCCTCAGGCCTTGACGACGTTCGGCAGCGGCGCCTGGTAGACGCCGCGGGTGTCCACGATCAGGCTGGCGTACTGGCGCACCAGTTCGTAGTCGAAGGCGCTGTGCGCCGTGGCCAGCAGTACCACGTCATAGGATGCGATGCGCTGGGGCGTGAGTTCGACGCTGCGGAGGTCGAAACGATGCTCGCGCATGCGCGGGAAGACCGGGACATGCGGGTCGGCATAATCGACGACGGCACCCTTGTCGCGCAGGATTTCCATCAGTTCGACGGACGGCGACTCGCGCATGTCCTCCACGTCCTTCTTGTAGGCGATGCCCAGTACCAGCACGCGGCTGCCCATGACGGCTTTGCCGCGCTGGTTCAGCGCGTCCGCCAGCTTGCCCACGACCCAGTGCGGCATGTCGCTGTTGATTTCGCCGGCGAGCTCGATGAAGCGGGTGTGCAGCCCGTACTCGCGCGCCTTCCACGTCAGGTAGAACGGGTCGATCGGAATGCAATGGCCGCCCAGGCCCGGGCCTGGATAGTATGGCGTGAAGCCGAACGGCTTGGTGGCGGCCGCGCGGATCACTTCGTGGATGTCGATGCGCATGCGGTCGGCGATGATCTTCATCTCGTTCACGAGGCCGATGTTGACGGCGCGGTGGATGTTTTCCAGCAGCTTGGTCAGCTCGGCCGCGCGGGTCGAGCTGACGGGCACGACACGGTCGATCGCCGGGCTGTACAGCGCGATCCCGGCTTCCAGGCAGGCCGGTGTGACGCCGCCACAGATTTTCGGGATCGTACGGGTGTGGTAATCGGGATTGCCGGGGTCTTCGCGTTCGGGCGAGAACACGAGGAAAACGTCGCGCCCGATCATGAACCCGCGCGATTCCAGGCGCGGCTTGAGTTCCTCGTCCGTCGTGCCGGGATAGGTGGTGCTTTCCAGCGACATTACCTGCCCGGGCCGCATGAAGGGCAGCAGTGCGTCCGTCGTGTCGAGCACGAACGACAGGTCCGGCTCGCGGTAGGCATTGAGGGGCGTGGGCACGCAGATGATCAGGGCATCCGGTTCGCCCGTGCGCGTGAAGTCGGTGGTGGCTTCGAAGCCGTGGTCGCGCGCGCGGGCGATGTCGGCAGCCGCGATATGGTTGATATAGCTTTCCCCGCGGTTCAGGCGCTCGACCTTGCCGCCGTCGATGTCGATGCCGAGCACGCGGAAACCGGCCTCGGCGTAGCGCAGCGTCAGCGGCAGGCCGACATAGCCGAGGCCGATGATGCCGATGACGGCGGTGCGCTCACGCAGCCGGGTGGTGAGCCGTTCGAGTTGAGCCGGTTTGCTTTCGTCACGCATGTGTGTCCTCGCCAGACGAGTGGATGGAAGGGGAAGGGCCGCCGTCAGATCCGGAACGGCACGAATTTCTTGATCAGTCCCAGGCGCGGGTGCGGTGCCGCGAGTGTCGCCGGCGCCGTCGCGGTCGTGGCTGTGGTCGCGGCGGGCACGGCGGCGACCGGTTCCACGGTGGGCCGGGCAGGGTCGTATTCCGTGACGATGGCCTTGACCATCGCCTCGATCATGGGCCGCTCATGGGTCTCGCAGGCCATCATCAGGCAGGTGATGAAGGTGTCCAGCACGCCAGGGCGCAACGCGTTTTCCTTCATGCGCATGATGCGCGGATGCTCGCTGGGGAAGACGACCCCGTCCGTCAGCAACTCCTCGTGCAGCTTCTCGCCGGGGAACAGGCCGACGTAGCGGATCTCGATATCGCCACCGGGATTCTGCGGCGACTTTTCCGTCAGGCCGGACAGGGCGATCAGYGTGCGTGCCAGATCGACGATGCGCACCGGTTCGCCCATGTCGAGCACGAATACGTCGCCGCCCTTGGCCATGGCGCCGGCCTGGATCACCAGCTGGGCCGCCTCGGGGATCAGCATGAAATAGCGCGAGACCTCCGGATGCGTGATCGTCAGTGGGCCGCCGCGCTCGATCTGGCGCTGGAACAGCGGAATCACGGAGCCCGACGAACCGAGCACGTTGCCGAAGCGGACCATGCAGAACGTCGTGTCTGCGCCGTTACCTGCACCATGCCTGGCCGCGGCGGCCTGGAAGATCAGTTCCGCGATGCGCTTGCTGGCGCCCATGATGTTGGTCGGACGCACCGCCTTGTCGCTCGAGATCAGCACGCAGGTCTCGACGCCGTGCCTGGCCGCCTGTGTCGCGATCACCTGGGCGCCCAGCACGTTGTTGCGCAGTCCTTCGACGATGTTCGTCTCCACGAGGGGGACGTGCTTGTACGCGGCCGCGTGGTAGATCGTCTGGACCGGGCCCGCGCGCAGGATCCGCTCCACGAGATCGGCATTGCAGACGGAGCCCAGGTGGGCCTCCACGGGGATGTCGGGGAAGCGGGTGGCCAGTTCCTGGCGGACCGTGTACAACGCAAACTCGGAGTGATCGAGCAGGTGCAGCCGGCTCGGGCCCAGGGTGACGATCTGGCGGCACAGCTCGCTGCCGATCGATCCTCCGGCGCCGGTGACGAGGACGGTCTTGCCGCGCACGCAGYGGGCGAACAGGTCCAGCCGCGGCGGTACGGGCGGTCGTCCGAGCAGGTCTTCGAATTTCAGGTCGCGGATGCTCTCGCGCGGCGTGGCCTTGTCGTCGGCCAGGTCGACGAGGCGACTGAGGATCTTGGTGCTGATGCCGGTCTGGGCCAGCCGCTGCATGATGTCGCGCAGGCGTTCCGGCGACACGGACGGGAGGGCGATCACGATCGAGCGGATGCACATCGTGCCTGCCAGCTCCACCAGGCGGTCCGTGTGGAACACGCGCAGGCCGCCGATGTTGCGCTCGTTCAGCGCGCGCTTGTCGTCGAAAAAGCATACCGGGCGGTATTCGTCGCTGTTGCGCATGGCCAGCGCCAGCCGCGCCCCGGCCTCGCCGGCACCATAGATGGCGACCACTTCCGTGGCGCCGCGCCGGCCGCTCTGCTGGTTGCGCAGGAAATTGCGCACGCCGATACGCGATGCGATGACATAGGAAAAAACGATGAACCAGTAAATGGCCAATGCGCTGCGGGGGAAATTTTCTTCCCCGATCGAGAACGTGACGGCATAAGCACATAAAATGGAGATTGCCAGGGCGATGCCGGTGACGCTCAATAAGCGCTGGTCGATGAAGCGGATGACTGCGCGGTACAAATCGGAAACGGAAAAGGCCGCGATCGTGACCACTGCCACGAAAATGTAGGAGGCTGGTCCGAAATGGGAGGCCAGTTTCAGATCGCCGCCGCGCAGCAACATCGCGATCAGAAAGCAGAAAGGCAATGCGATCAGATCAGCCGTGACCATCAGCGCGATTTTCGTCGTGCGATGCAGGGAAACCATTCTGGAGCAAAATCGCCCGATAAGCGCTTGATTTGACTTGATCATGATTCTGAAACGCGCGTGAGTTGGTAAAGATGAATATCCGCTGGTCAAAATAAAACGGCTTATCGGGCGTGCGCTTTTGTTTCTCGGGTGATCTGTCGATGAATGGAGTGTGCCGCCAATTGGATTTAGTATTGCTGAGTAAGTTTATTATCTCGGTGTATATGAATTGCGGGTTTGACCATGCTCAACCGCCTAAACGGAATTTGGCGAGAAAGATACGAAAATAGAAATGGGAAATTGAATTCGGGAATATGTTTTGTGGAAATGGCTGGAGGGAATTAGAGTAATTCCAAGAAATGCAGAGGTGCAAAAAGAAGGAAGGAAGTGTTCGGCGTCGAGCCGGAGAGGAAGCGGGACCGGCACCGCGGCGCAATGCCGGTCGAAAGGCTCAGGCGCCGGCCGGCTGGCCCGGGCGCGGCTGCGGTGCCATCGGCGGCACCACGATGTCGTCGTTCAGGCGCAGGAACTTGAAGCCGGCCAGTTTCTGGCCATGCTTCCCTTCCTGGCGGTTGCGTTCCTCGCGCGCGGCGGCGCGGGCGATGAAGGACTCGAAAGTTTCCTCGCGCACCTGCGGATCGGACGAATGGAGGAAGTGGCGCTCGCCATCCGCGCCCAGTACGACAAGGCCCACGTGCGAGGCGAACCAGGCGCCGTCGCGCGTGGAGATCACGTTGACGAGGTCACCTTCGCGCAACCGGTCCGCGATCGCCGCCACCCGCTCCTTCGGCACGAAGGCCTGGCGGCTCGTCTCCACGGGGATGCCGGTTTCCGTGTGGTGCCGTGTCCTGAGGAAGCGGGCGCGGTCGATCGTCATCGTGTAGGCCGGAGCGTCCGGGCCTGCCAGGTCGGCGCTGATGTCGGTGACGAGCCAGCGGTTGGCGATGTTCCAGTCCATTTCCGTGTAGTGGTTGCGCGTGGCTACACCGATGATGCCGTCGCGGTAGCGGATGCGCTGCAGCATCCAGAAAAATTCATCCCATGATTGCGACAGGGCCATCGCGTACGTGTGCTCCACGAACACGACGCAATCGCTATGGTCCAGGCTGAACATCGGCAGGTCGTCGTGAACCTGGAAAGGGAACTCGCCCAGCAGGTTCAGGCGGTAGGGCTGGCCGATGTTCTTGCGGCCGATTGCGGCGATGCGCTTGCGCAGGTCGGGTTCGGCCTCGTGCACCCAGGCGATGTAGCGGCCCGCTTCGACGGGCTGCATGCGGTACAGAGGCTGCGCCAGGATCGTGTCGAGCTGTTCGTCGGCCGCGGCCTGCGCGGTCGGAACGGTGCCTGCGGCGATCGCGAGGGGCGGTGTGGCGGGAGGACTGGCGCAGCCGGCGGCGAGGACGGCGGCCACGATGGGGAAAAGAAGCGCGAAGCGCATCGGGTTCTTTCGAGGACAAAACGCTAAGCTAACGTGACAAGGTTAAATTTTCAAAATGAATTTTTTTCATGACAGCCGCCAAGGTCAAAACGCATGTTGCCATCGATGCCGACGCCAGTGCCGCCGCTGCCCGAAAGGCCTGCGCACGCACCGCCTTCATGCCCTTCGTAGGTCTTGTTGAAGGGGACTTGTAGGACGAAATCTCAAGTAGACGCACAGTGTGCGGCACCTAACGGTCCCCACCCGGCTGGTCTCGATACGATGGAGGCGTCGAGTGAGGCACCAGCGATCTTCCGCAGGAGACCAACCATCTCGACAGGTCAGCCGGTCGCCTCGAGGACCGGCACCAGATTTCCACGCCGGCGCATGCCGTGGCCATCGATGCCGCGATTGCTCCGGCCTCACCGGAAGCGGAGGTTGCCATGTACAACAATACGACGAGCCATCCCCCCAAGCATCTCGTGCGCGAATACCTCGAGCGTCGCTCGAAAGACACGACCCCGCCACCGACACCGGAAGAAATCCGCCGCCAGCTGGGGTGGGGCCTCTTGATGCCGTCGGACGACAGGATCAACACTTCCCGCTCCTGACCGGATCGCGCCCGCCCTGCGCGCACGCCCATCGCAGTACCACCGTCACGACCAGGAGAATCATATGACCGCCAAGATTGGCAGCAAACACATCGCCCAGCACCGCGGCAAGAAGGAACGCCAGGAAATCCGCAAGATGAACGTCGCGCGCGAAGCCCTGAAGATCGCGGCCGCGCGGGCCAAGTACCGCAACCAGCAGAAAGGCCTGCGCCCGCGCGCCGAAGTGGCCGCGTGATCACGGACTGATCCGCTGCCGTACCGACGCTTCCCAAAGAGCCCGCCATGGAGACATGGCGGGCTTTTTCGTATCCGCCCGCGCCATTCACCGGCACCGCGCCGCCGTTGGCCGAAAAGCGCTTCCGCCGCCGCACCGTCTCCGTTATCGTGTCGCCATTACGATTCAACGACAACCCGGAGGTAACATGAATAGCGAAGCTTCCTACCACCTGCGGCGCCAGGTGTTGTGGGGCCTGGTCCTGGTGGGGCTGGGCGTGGCCTTCCTGCTGGACCAGATGGATGTGTTCGACATCCGCTCGCTGTGGCACTATGCGCCGCTGCTGCTGGTCGTGGTGGGCATCAACCAGACCATCGGCTATCCGAGCGCCCGCGAATTTTCCAACGGTCTGTGGACCGTGTTCATCGGTCTGTGGCTGTTCGCCGTGCTCGAGCACCTGTGGGGGCTCACGTTCGGCAACAGCTGGCCCCTGTTCATCATCATCAGCGGCGCCACGATGGCGATCCGGCCGATCGCCGAGCGCCGTTTCGGCCAGAAGGGGGAGAACGGCCATGGCAAATGAGACGAACCGCGCCACGAACCAGGTCGTGCTGGGCCTGCTCGTCGTGGGCATGGGCATCCTGTTCCTGCTCGATAACCTGGACATCCTGAACATCCGTCACGCGATCGGCTTCTGGCCCCTTCTGTTCATCGTGGCCGGCTGCGCGGCCCTGCTCGGCAACGGCCCGCGCAGCGGCAACTACATGGGCGGCGTGCTGATCGTCATTGGTGTGCTGATGGTCCTCGGCCGCATGGGATTCTTTTACATCAGCTGGGGGACGCTATGGCCCCTCGTGATGATCGCGCTCGGCGGCCTCGTGCTGTTTCGCTCGCTGGGCCCGGGGCGGGTGGCGCGGCCCGGGGGCGCGGAGGGGGCGAGTCCGGAAAACGTCATCGACATCGTCGCGGTCCTCGGCGGCTTCGAGCGCCGCGTCAGCACGCAGGATTTCCGCGGCGGCGAGATCACGGCCGTGATGGGCGGCTGCGCGCTCGACCTGCGCGAGGCCTCGATCGTCAAGGAAGCCGTGATCAACGTCTTCACCATCTGGGGCGGCATCAACATCAAGGTGCCGCCCGACTGGACCGTCGTCCTGAACGGCACGCCCGTGATGGGTGGCTTCGCGGAAAAGACGGCCACGCCGCCGGACGGCAGCAAGCGCCTCGTCATCACCGGCTACGCCATCATGGGCGGCGTCGAAATCCGCAACTGAGAGGACGCCGGTGCACGGGATCTTCGCCAGCTGGCGCGCCGCGCTGTTGTACCTGCTGGCCTGGCTGATGCTCGGCCTGCTGCTGGCGGCCATGCTGGCGGTCGGCGGCGCCGGCTGGGGCGCGAGCCTGGTGTTCGCCGTGCCGCTGGTCTACGTGTACGCGTTTGCCACCGGCTTTTCCGCCTACTACGTGTGCCGCGCCTACCCGTTGGACCGGCGGCGTCCGCTGGTGATCGCCGCGGGCGTCGGCATGCCGGCGGCCTGCGTGGCCGCGCTGTGGTGCGCGCTGGGTGCCGCCTGGAACAGTCTGCTGGCGGCACTGGCGCCCGGCGAGTACGCGCCGGTTGCGAGTCATCCTGTACTGGCATCCATGTTCGGCCTGGGCGTCATCCTGTACGGCCTGGCGGCTGCCGTGCACTACCTGGTGATCGAGTCCGAGCGTGTGCGCCAGCTGGAGACCCAGCGGCTGCAGATGAAGCTGACGGCCCAGGATGCCGAGCTGCGCATGCTGCGTACCCAGGTCGATCCGCATTTCCTGTTCAACAGCCTGAATTCGATCAGTGCGCTGACGTCGCTCGACCCCGCCGGCGCGCGCGACATGACCGTGCAGCTGGCCGAATTCTTCCGTCTCACGCTGAGCCTCCGGGCGGACAGCATGGTCACGCTGGCGCGGGAGCTGCAGCTCGTGCGCCACTTCGTCGCGATCGAACAGGTACGCTTCGGCGACCGCCTGCGTTTCGAGGCGGCCATCGATCCTGCGGCGGCGGGCTGCCTGTTGCCGCCTATGCTATTGCAGCCGCTCGTGGAAAACGCCGTCAAGCACGGCATCGGGCAGATGGTCGACCCCGGCCTCGTGCGCATCGAGGCGGCGCGCGCCGGATCGCTGCTGCGCATCCGCGTGGAAAACGACGTCGACCCCGACAGTGCCGTCGATGGCACGAACCATGCGCGCGGCACAGGCCTGGGACTCGCCAATGTACGCCAGCGCCTGGCGGCGGCGTACGGGCACGAAGCCAGCGCGCGCTGGGAGTGTCGCGACCACCGCTTCATCGTGGAGCTGACGCTGCCCGCGGTCACGGCCGACGCGCCGCATTCCATCACCGAACCCGAAGGAGTCTGACGCATGCGTGTGATCATCGTGGACGACGAACCCCTGGCGCGCGCCGTGCTGCGCGAACACCTGGGCAGCCATGCCGACGTGGAGATCGTCGGCGAATGCGCGAACGGCTTCGAGGCCGTGAAGGCGATCGCGGAGCTGGCGCCCGATCTCGCCTTCCTCGACATCCAGATGCCCCGGCTGGACGGCTTCGAAGTCGTCGAGCTGGCAGGTACGCAGACGCACTACATGTTCGTGACGGCCTACGACCAGTTCGCGCTGCGCGCCTTCGACGTGCATGCGCTCGACTATCTGCTCAAGCCGTTCACGCGCGAGCGCCTCGCGCAGGCGCTCGCGCACGCACGCGCACGGCTGGCCGCGCCGGCACCGGCCGGGCAGGGCGATGCGGCGATGCGGGCGTTGGTGAGCGAGGCGCAGGCGCGCCACCAGCCGCTCGAGCGCGTACTGATCCGCGACGGCGCGCGCGTGCAGGTGCTTCCCGTCGCGCGCATCGAATACGTCGAGGCGCAGGACGACTACGTGGCCTTTTACGCCGACGGCCGTACGTGGCTGAAGAACCAGCGCATGGCCGAACTGGAAAACCAGCTGGATCCGCACGCCTTCCTGCGCGTGCACCGCTCGTACATCGTCAACCTGGGCGCCATTGCGCGCATCGAACCGACCGGCAAGGATGGCCATTGCGCCGTGCTGAAGTCCGGCGCGCGCGTGCCGATCAGCCGCAGCGGCTACCAGAAGGTGCGCGACCTTCTGCGTTAAGCGGCCGCGCCCACATGCCACCACGCAGGCAGCAGCGCCTGCACGTCCGGCCGCGCGAAGCGGTCGTCGATCAGCCAGACGACGCCGCGGTCCTGTTCCGTGCGGATCACGCGGCCGGCCGCCTGCACCACTTTCTGCATGCCGGGATACAGGTACGTGTAGTCGTAGCCGGCGCCGAACATCGCCTGCATGCGCTGGCGCAGCTGCTCGTTGACGGGGTTCACCTGGGGCAGCCCCAGGGTGGCGACGAAGGCGCCGATGAGGCGGTCGCCCGGCAGGTCGACGCCTTCGCCGAACGAGCCGCCCAGCACCGCGAAGCCGATGCCGCGGCCGCCGGCGACGAAGCGCGCGAGGAAATCCACCCGTTCCGGCTCGCTCATGCGGCGCGCCTGGTGCCAAACGGGGATGTCCGGGTGCTCGCGCTCGAAGCGGTCCGCAACCTGCTGCAGGTACTCGAAGCTGGAAAAGAAGGCGAGATAGTTCCCCGGTCGCGTGTGGTACTGCTCCGCCATCAGCGTGGCGATCGGCGCGAGCGAGCCGGCGCGCTGCTGGTAGCGGGTCGAGATGCCGTGCGCCACGTGCACGTCCAGCTGGCCCGCGGAAAACGGTGAATCGACGTCGATCCACGCCGTGTCGGCCGGCATGCCCAGCAGGTCGGCGAAGTAATGCCAGGGGCTCAAGGTGGCCGAGAACAGCGTCGTCGAATGGGCATACGCGAAGCGCGGGCCGAGGAAGGGCGCCGGCACGACGTTGCGGATGCACAGGGTCGTATTGCGCTCGTTCTTGCGCTCGTTCCCGCGCGAGACGTCGAACAGCGAGTGCTCGCCGAACGACTCGGCCAGGCGGCCGAATTGCAGCGCGGCGAAATAGAAATCCTGCAGCGCAGGGTCGAGCGGCAGCGCGACCGCGGCCAGGTGTTCCGTGATGGCGCTGGCCGCGCCCTGCAGCGCGTTCAGGAATTTGTCGGGCGGGGCATCCAGCACCTGGTAGGGCAGGGGGGCGGACTTGCCGACGTCCGTCCATGCGCGTTTGACCTTGTCGAGCGGTTTGTGCAGCGCGGGCGGGGCGACCGCGCGCGCGGCCCGCAGGTCCGTCCGTTCCAGCGTGGCCGTGTACATCGAGCGCGCCCGCGCCACCAGGTTGTGGGCCTCGTCGGCCAGCACGCTGACCTTCCAGCCACGCTCCAGCGCCAGCGCGTACAGCATGGCGCCGCCGTCGAACCAGTAGTTGTAGTCGCCCACGACGACGTCGCTCCAGCGCACCATCTCGCTGCCGAGGTAGTACGGACAGACGTCGTGCGCGAGGCCGATCTCGCGCAGCGTGGCGCGGTCGAGCATGTCCGCGTTCGTCGCAGCTTCGCGCGCGGCCGGCAGGCGATCATAGAACCCTTGCGCGAGCGGACAGGAATCGCCGTGGCAGGCCTTGTCCGGATGCTCGCATGCCTTGTCGCGCGCGCTCAGTTCGAGCACGCGCAGCGGCACCGTGCCGCCCGACTTCAGCGTGGCCGCGGCGTCCAGCGCAAGCTGGCGTCCCGGCGTCTTGGCGGCCAGGACGAAGATCTTGTCGAGATCCTGGCCGGGCGCCGCCTTCAGGACCGGGAACAGCGTGCCGACGGTCTTGCCGATGCCGGTCGGCGCCTGGGCCAGCAGGCAGCGTTGGTTCGCGTTGACCCGGAAGATGGCTTCCGCCAGCTGGCGCTGGCCGGGACGGAAGTCGGCGTGCGGGAAGCGCAGCGCGGTCAACGCCGTGTCGCGTGCCGTGCGGTGCGCGAGCTCGCGTTCGGCCCAGGCGACGAAGCGGCGGCACTGGTCCTCGAACAGCGCCGCGAGTTCGGCCCTTGTCCGCGTCTCGTGCAGCATGGTCTCCTGCTGGCTGCCAATGTCGAAGTAGACCAGCGCCAGGTTGACTTCTTGCAGCCCGAGCTGCACGCACAGCAGGTGGCCGTAGACGCGCAACTGGGCCCAGGCCAGGTGCCGGTGGTTGCCGGGGATGGCCGTGAACTGGCCGCGGTACGTCTTCACTTCTTCGAGCAGGTTGCGGTCCGGGTCGTAGCCGTCCGCGCGCCCGCGCACGTGCAGCGGCCCCCAGTCGCCTTCGAGCGTCACTTCGCTGCGGTAGTTGTCGCCGCGCCGCGAGGCCACCACGGCGTGGCCGGCGATGCCTTCCTGCGCCGAGGGCGAGGGCGTGAAGCGCAGGTCGAGGTCACCCTGTTTGGCCGTGAACTCGCACAGGGCACGCACGGCGACGACGTAGCGCGCGGCGGCCGTCATGCGGCGGCCTGCTCCCACTGCAGATAGCACACCGTGACCGGCATGCCGTGCGTGGCGCAATAGTCGATCCAGCGCAGCTGGTTGTCCTGCAGGCGATCGCCCGGACCCTTCACCTCGATCATGTCGTAGCGCCGTTCGCCCGGCCAGAACTGGATCAGGTCGGGGAAGCCCGTGCGGTTTTCCTTCACGTCCTGCAGGATGCGGTGGAACCACAGCTTCAGGTGCGCGGCCGGAATGCAGTCGAGTGCCAGTTCGATGATGTCGCGGTCGAGCCAGTCCCACGCGACGAATGGCGATTGCAGGCCGGCCTTCTCTTCCCACGTCGCGAGGATGGCGGCGCGGTGGCGGCCATCGTCCAGCAGCGCGAGACAGGCGTCGAAATCGCCCTTGCGGCGCTGGTAGAAGTCGGCCGCGTACAAGTCGGCCGGACCGCGGTGGAACGGGTGGAAGAAGGCCCCGGGAATGGCCGCGAAGACGGCGCGCCAGCACAGCAGGCCGAACAGCGTGTTGGCCAGCGTGTTTTCGACGTAGAACACGGGCGCGTCGGTGCGCGTCAGATGCTCCAGCACGACGCCTTCCACGCGCCATTCGCCGCCCGGCAGCGGCAGGTTCAGGTCGAGCCGGGCGGCCGGCGTCGTGCGCCGCGCGGGGCTTTTCGGATGGCCCAGCTTGCGTGCCAGGCGCGGGCCGATGCGCAGCAGGTGCTGGCGTTCCGCCTCGCTTTCCGGCGCCTGTTGCGCCGTCTCGAACAAGGCATGGGCGGCGTCGAACTTCTCGTGTTTTTCCAGCACCCGGATGGCGCGGCCACGCGCGCCCGGGTAGCGGCAGTCCGCGTACACGGCGTACGCGTTGTCCCAGTCCTTCTCCTTTTCGAGCAGTTGGCCAAGCTGGAACAGCAGGCGCTCCCGGCGGCTCTCGAGCCAGTCGTTGCCGAACGCGTGGCGGGGCAGGTCGGCCAGCACGTCCAGTGCCGGTTCGCCGGCATGGTAGCGCTCCTTGCAGGCATGCAGTTCCAGGTAATGATCGATGTCCTGGCGCGCCCGAAAGCCGCGCGAGGCCGGCGAGAACTCGACCCGCTCGTACCGGAACAGGCCGAGGTCGGACAGCACGAATTCCGTCCAGTCCTGGCTCAGGTTGCCGAAAAACATGAGGCGCAGGCGGTCGCACAGCGGCTGCACGCACAGGCGCAGCACGACGTCGTCGCAACCGGCATACCACTGCGAAAACGGGCGCCCGCCGGCGTGCAGGGGATCGGCGCGCAGCATTTCCAGTTGCTCGGGCTTGCGTACGGTCTTGTGGGCGCCCGTCAGGCCGAAGGCTGCGACCAGTTCCGGCTTGGCGAGCAGGGCGAACAGTTCGTCGAGCGTCAGCACGGGATCGGACTCGATCCAGCCGCTGGGCAGCAGGGCATGCGCCGCCGCGCGCGGGCAACCGATCTCGGCATAGTTGAGCTTGCTTGCCCGGAATAGCGTTCCCTTGCGCATCACCATCCGGACGAACAGGGCACGGGCCGGCTGCGACAGCCGGGGAAAGCAAGCGATGAATGCGTGCTCTTCCTCGATCAGCAGGTCGGCGTAGCGCTCGGCGATCCAGTCCAGCACGCGCTGGAAGTTATCCAGATAATAAAACTCGTTTTCCAGGACCCTGATCATCGTCATACCGCCGCCAACTGTGCTTTTGTACAGTATAACGGTGCGGACGGCGATGGCCCAGCAGTTTTGGGCCACGGCAACGTCGGGCGTGGCACCCGTACCACCGCCACGCCGACAGGCTTGTGCTTTTGTCTATCTATTGCCTGGATGGCAAGCGCGTGGCGCAGGCGTTGTCAGCGCAGGCGGGCGGAGGCGCGGTATTCGTGGCCTCGCTGCGGGCAGCGGTGTGCTGCAGGATGGCCGAAATCACGGCCACGTCCGTGTCAACGGCGGATGGCGTCGTTGTCCTGGTTGCTGCAGCGCCACGTTTCCGGTGCGATGTCGGCGGTCCGGTACGCCCCAGCGACGGCGCCCTGGCCGGCGGCGTGGCTTGCGCCGTCGTGCGTGTCGCCGCGTGACTGTCGGCGGCCGGTTGGACATATGTCGCCGCCAGGCCGGCGGCCGCATGGGCGGGTGTCGCGGGGCGCGCCGTGGCGGCGGTGGGCGCCGGCTGCGGCATATCGATGATGACGGCGCCGCGCGTGGTTGCGTTCACGGGCAGGCCGGATGAAGCGACGGTTCTTGGGGGCGTCGTCGCTGTCGGCGGCGTCTGTGGCGGCATCCGCAGCGGCATCGGGGGCGATGCCGGTCCCGGCGCCGTCGAGGCCGATGTCTTCGCGGTCGGCGCCATGTGCGTGCCGGGCACGCCGGCCGACATGCTGTCGCTCGCCGGAAGCAGGTCGTCACGCTGCGTGACGATCAATTCCACATCGTGCGCGCCGGCGGGCCGCGTATCGCGTGTCGCGGTCGCGCCCGCAGGATGCGCTGCCGGGCCGGCGCTACCTGGATGCAGCGACGCCTGTGCCGCGTCGTCCTTCCCGGCGTCGCGGGCGGGCGTGTCGTCCTGGACGAGCCAGACCAGCGTGGCAAGGAGGGTGCAGGCCAGCACACCGGCCGCGCCGTAGCGCAACGCGGCCGGCAGCGCGCGCGGCCGGCGGCCGGGCACCTGGCCGTCCAGCAAGGCGAGGATATTGATGTCGCCGGTCGTCCGGCGTGACGACGACATCAGGTTGGGACGTCTGGAGCCGGGTTGATTTTCATCTGTAGGGCGCACCGCGTTACTCCTAAGATTTGAAAGCTAGTTCCAATTAGAAACAAACCGGAGAAGCCGATGCTGATCTTCCAGGTGTTCGACAAGGGCGTGCTGGACGATGCGGAAGGTCGCCAGATCGACTTCCGTAACACGATCATCATCCTGACGTCCAACGCGGCCTCAAGCCAGATCATGCAGGCGTGCCTGAACAAGGCGCCGGACGAGCGCCCGACGCCGGACCAGCTGGCGGAACTGATCCGGCCCGCCCTGATGAAGCATTTCAAGCCGGCCTTGCTGGGCCGGTTGACGGTCGTGCCGTTTTACCCGATCGACGATACCGTCCTCGCCGACATCATCCGCCTGAAACTGGACCGCATCGGGCAGCGCGTGGCCGCCAATCACAATGCGCGCTTCGACTACGACGACGCGCTCGTGGCGGCCGTGCTGGCGCGCTGCACGGAAGTCGATTCCGGCGCGCGCAACGTCGACACGATCCTGAACGGGACGCTGCTGCCCGAGATTGCGGACGCGGTGCTGGCGCGCATGGCCGAAGGCGGGGCGATAGCGCGGGTGAAGGTCGGCGCGACGAAGGCCGGCAAGATCAAGTATGTCGTCGAACCGGCGTGAGGAGGCCGCCATGCAGAACCTGGAACGGTTGCTCGTGCCGGTCAGTGCGGGCCGGCCCTGCGGCGAGGACCTCGCGTTTTCCAGCGAGATCGATGCCATTTCTCGCGCGCGCCAGGCCGACGATCCGTCGCTGGAGCAGGGCGCCTGGGTCACGGAACTGAAGGAAGCGGACTGGAAGTTCGTCGCGCGCCAGTGCGCCCAGTTGATCGAAAAGCGCAGCAAGGACCTGCAGCTGGCCGTGTGGCTGGCCGAGGCCAGCGTGCGCACGCTGGGCCTGCGCGCGCTCGGCGACAGCCTGCTGCTGACGGCGCTGCTGTGCGAACGCTACTGGGACGGCCTGTATCCGCTGCCGGACGAGGATGGCATGGAGCGGCGCATCGGCAACCTTGCCTGGCTGGCCGGGCGCATTGCGCCATGGCTGCGCGGCGTGGCGCTGACCGAGGGGCCGGACGGGCATGCGCTGCGCGACTTCGACGTCGCGCGCATGCAGGGCGGCGAGGCGTTGGCGAAGCTGGACGCGGCGCGCCAGCGCACGTCGACGGCGTTCTACACGAACCTGATGCGCGACTGCGAGCATTGCGCACAAGCGATCGACCGGCTGGAGGCCAGTGTCGACGCCGTGCTGGGCGCGGACGGTCCCAGTTTCAGCGCGGCGCGCTCGGGGCTGGAAAGCCTGGTCCTGTTCATCAAGCCGGCATTGAAAGAGATTGCAGCGGCGACGCCGGCCCGGGCCGACGAGGGCGCCGTCGTGGTGGTCGAAGCGGAGATGGCGGCCGTGCCGGCCGGCGGTCCGTTGCAGTCGCGCGCCCAGGCGCTGGCGCAGTTGCGCGCAGTGGCGGACTATTTCCGCCGCACGGAGCCGCACAGCCCCGTCGCCTACCTGGCCGACAAGGCTGCGCACTGGGGCGAGCAGCCCTTGCACGTGTGGTTGCGGTCGGTCGTCAAGGACGACGCGGCGTTCGCCCACATCGAGGAGATGCTGGGCGTCGGCCGGTAGGGTGGGCACACGGTGCCCACCCTACTCAATGCGGCTGCTGCTGCGACTGGGCGGCCTTCAGTTGGTCGGTCGCCCGCTCGACCTGTTCCTCGACGCGGCGCATGGCCTCGCGCGTCGATAGCGTCACCTGCTCATAGCCCTTGAACGCGTTCTCGATGGCGGCCTTGATGATCTCGACCGCGTTTTCCTGGCCCGGCTTGACGTTCTGCGTGACGTCGTAGATCAGCGCCGACAGCGTGTTCTTCGCTTCGGCCAGGTGGGTGTCGGCAGCCTGCTCGAATTCCGACTTGATGTCGCCGATGATCTGCTTGAGCTGATCGCCATAAGCCGCCGCTTCCGTGACGCCCGGCTGCACGCGCGAGGACAGGGTATCGATCGCGGCCTTCGGATCCTGTGCCTGGCTGAGCTGGCGGCCGGTCTCCAACGAGTTTTCCAGCGATTGCTTGGCGGTCGCCAGGTTCAGCGCCACGACCTGCTCGACGCCCTGCACGGCCTTGCTGGCCAGGGCATTGAAGGTCTGCATCTGCAGGTCGAACAGCGTCTTGGTGGCGGATGCGAATTGCTCGGGGTTGTTGAACATCGATTTCTCCTCAGTTAGGAAACTATGGCGACCCGGTCGTACTACTTCTCGATCTTGCGTTGATGCGGTTCAATTATTTAGCAGGCAAGGGTTTTTCGCAACGGGCATCTCGATAGGGCCCGTCGGCGCGCACCCAGCCCTCGCCCAGCGGTGTCTGCGAGCAGGCGAGCGCGTTCGTGCTCTTGCTGCGCCAGTGATACCAGGGCGCCGGCGCCGCGTTCAGCACGATGGGGCAGGCCAGCGCGATGGCCGTTGCAAGCGGGACGAGGTTTTTCATGGTCCGCCGAGCTTAACCGCTTGGCGCGGCAAGTCAAGCCGAGTTTGACCTTGCCATCGTGGGAAGGTGTATGCTGGCCACCTATCGGCGAGGAATGGAGCATGGAAACTCTCAATATCGGTGAAGCGGCCCGGGCGTCGGGCGTGACGGCCAAGATGGTGCGCCACTACGAGGCGATCGGCCTGTTGCCGCCGGCGCGGCGCACGGAGGCCGGCTACCGGCTCTACGGCGCGGACGACGTGCGGGTGCTGCAATTCATCCACCGCAGTCGCGCGCTGGGCTTTTCGCTCGACCAGATCGCCGACCTGCTGGCCCTGTGGCGCGACAAGGACCGGGCCAGCGCCGACRTACGCCGTTTGGCGCTCGCCCATATCGACGAGCTGGACCGCAAGATCGCGGCGCTGCAAGCGATGAAACGCACGTTGGCCGCGCTGGCCACTTCCTGCCACGGCGACGCGCGGTCCCATTGCCCGATCCTCGACGACCTCGCCGCGGATTGATGGACCGGACGGCGGGTTTGCGGTGTAATGGCTGAGTTTCCGACCGCCCAGCCATCTGTCATGCCTTTTCGTCTTTCGTTGTCCGCCTGCCTGACCGGGCTTGCCGTCGCCACCCTGCTGGGCGCCGGCACTGTCTGGGCGGTCGGCTCGTCGTTGATCGCGGTCGAGCCGCATCCGGTGCCGCTGCCGGGTCTTGGCGCGGAGGATGTGCTGCTGCGCGCGGCGCCGGACCAGCGCGTGGCCGGTTCCTTCCTGCCGGGCCGCGGCAACGGGGCCGTGTTGCTGCTGCATGGCAATCACAGCGATCGCCGCCAGATGGCCGCGCGCGCCCGTTTCCTGCATGCGCAGGGCTATGCCGTGCTGCTGATCGACCTGCCGGGGCAGGGCGCCAGCACGGCACCGCACAATACGTTCGGGCTGCGCGAGGCGGATGGGGTGCGGGCCGCGCTGGCGGAATTGCGGCGGCGTGCGCCGGGGCAGCGCATCGGCGTGATCGGGGTGTCGCTGGGCGCGGCGTCGCTCGTGCTGTGCCGCGATTGCCCGCCGGTGGACGCGGTCGTGCTCGAATCGATGTATCCGACGATCGAAGAAGCGGTCGCGGACCGGTTGCGCACGCGGCTCGGGCCTGCGGGCGGGCCGCTGTCGGCCCTGCTGCTATGGCAGTTGCCGCTGCGCCTGGGCATCCGGCCGGATGCGCTGCACCCGATCGCGCACGTCGGCGAGCTGAAGGCGCCAGTATTGATTGCGGCCGGGAGTGCCGACCTGTACACGACGCTGCCCGAGACACAGCGCGTGTTCGCCGCCGCCGCGCAGCCGAAGGACCTGTGGATCGTGGATGGCGCCGCGCACGTGGACCTGCATGCGTTCACGCCCGAGGACTACGAGCGGCGCGTCGGCGCGTTCCTGGCGCGGCACCTGGATCCGCTGGCGGTTGCCGCCGGGCGTTGAAGGAAGAGGGCGGTTACAACGCAAAACGCCGCAATCCTTTTGCAAAGATTGCGGCGTTTTGCGCCAGTTTCCTGGTGGCCGTCATCGACCAGGTAGCTTTTGGTGCCCACGGAGGGACTCGAACCCCCACACCTCGCGGCACATGGACCTGAACCATGCGCGTCTACCAATTCCGCCACGTGGGCATTCCAAACTTCAAAACATCAAASGTATTACAAACTRCRGGGTAGCATTTGGTGCCCACGGAGGGACTCGAACCCCCACACCTCGCGGCACATGGACCTGAACCATGCGCGTCTACCAATTCCGCCACG
>NZ_JBFUDR010000077.1:0-21961 GCF_056404615.1 Massilia sp. P2_C2
ACCTTGCCCGGCGTGGCCCTGGCCCGGCTCCGGCGCGAGGAAGCCGTGCTGGCGGCCGACGGGCGCGGCCGCTCGGCCGGCGCCGCCGTCGGGCTGCTCGTGCGCGCCTGCCTCATCGGGTTGCAGGCGCGGCTGCCGCACCTGCTCGCGTTGCTCGGGCGGCACCTCGGCGAGGATCCGGACCTGTCCTCCGTCACGGCCTGTGCGCACCAGCTCCTGACCCTGTGGCGCGCACGCGAGCCGCTCGGCGTGCAGGACCACCCGGACGTCCTGACGCTGCTGCGGCAGGCCTGGAAGTGCAGCCTGGCCCTGCTGGACGGCCTGGCAGCCGTCCGGGCCGACGGCGAAGCCGCCGCCGTGCGCAACCTCGTCGACCTGCGCGCGATCCGTGCCGCGCTCGCCGGCATGCAGGCGGACGACGGTGAGGCCTGGCTGGGCGCGCTCGAACGCCTGGCGGCGGCGCCGGGCGTCCCCGGCGTGGCGATGGCTGCCGGCGCCCTGCTGTTCCTCGACGGCGCCTGGACCGACGCGCGCCTGGCCGACGCGCTCGCGCCGCACTTCGGCCCAGGCGCCAACGCGGCCGACGCGGTGCGCGCGCTGGCCGGGCTCATGGCGGCCGCGCCGGAACTGCTGCTGACCCAGCGCCGCCTGCAGGACGACCTGGACCGCATCCTGGGCGGCTGGGACGACGCGACCTTCCTGCATTACCTGCCCGACCTGCGCCTGTCGTTCGCCCAACTCAAACCGCAGGAAACGGCACGCCTGGCGGAAGCGCTCGCGCGCACGCATGCGGGACTCGACGACGCGCTGGCGACCGTCCACTATGGCGTGGCCGAGGCCGACGCGGCGGCCGGCGCCGCGCTGCAGGCGGCCCTCGCCGCCTCCCTGCGGCGCGATGGCCTGGGCCATTGGCTGACGGAGAGCATGCCATGAGCACGCACGACGACCCGAAGGAAACCGCGCGCCGCTGGCGGCTCGTGCTCGGCCGCTATGCGGGGGACACGCTGGGCCAGGACGCGCTGGGTCGCGACGACGTCCAGATGGACCTCGCCCTCGACTTCCTGTACGGGCGCGAATACGAAGGCAAGGTCCGGCCCCAGGCGGGCGGCGGACGCGGCGCCGGGCTGGACCCGAGCAGCGTGCGCGCCCTGGACTGGCTGGAGCGCAGCCGCAAGCTGTTCCCCCGCGACGTGTTCGAGCGCGTGCAGGCGCACGCGCTGGATCGCTACGGACTGCAGGAATTGCTCGACGATCCAGCTACGCTACTGTCGCTGGAACCGAACCAGGAGCTGGCACGCACGCTGCTGCGTATGCGCGGCCGCATGAACGCCGCCACGCTGGACGCCGTGCGCAGCGTGATCCGCAAAGTCGTGGAAGACATCACGCGCACGCTGCGCAACGACTTCGTGAACGCACTGCAGGGCCGGCGCAACCGCTTCCGCCGCTCCGTGGTCGCGAGCGCGCAGAATTTCGACTGGCGCGCGACGATCCGCGCCAACCTCAAGCACTACGATCCCGCGCGCGGCCGCCTGTTGATCGAGCGGCCATATTTCAATGCCCGCGTGAAGCGCCAGCTGCCGTGGGACGTGATCCTGTGCGTGGACCAGAGCGGCTCGATGCTCGACTCCGTGATGTACAGCGCCATCGTCGCCGGCATCCTATCGAGCCTGCCCGCCGTGCGGGTCAGGCTCGTCGTGTTCGACACCAGCGTGGTCGACCTGACGCACCTCGCACACGATCCCGTGCAAGTCCTGCTGACGGTGCAACTGGGCGGCGGCACCGACATCGGCCGCGCCATGCAGTACTGCGAGCGCCTCGTGCAGACGCCGCAGCGCACGGTGCTGGCACTGGCCAGCGACTTCATGGAGGGCGCGGCGCCCGGCCCGCTGCTGGCGAGCGTGCGCCGGCTGGCGGAGGCACGCGTCCGGTTGCTCGGGCTGGCGGCGCTCGACGCCGCTGCGCTGCCCGTCTACGACCGGGCCATGGCACAACGCCTGGCCGACCGGGGCATGCAAGTGGCCGCGCTCACGCCGACCCATTTCGCGCAATGGCTGGCCGAGGTGACGACATGAACGGACCGGACTGGGGCGCCGCCTACCGCCATTACGACGACGACGCGCTGGCGGCGCTGGCCAGCGCGGGCCTGCTGCGGCGCGCCGCGAAAGACGTCGAGGCGGGCCGCGTGGGCTGGCATCCGGACGGCGGCGCGCTTGCCGGCGTCGTCGCGGCCGACGGCCAACGCGTGCAACTGGCGCCGCAGGGACCCGGCGTGAGCCGCTGCGACTGCCCGGCGCCCGGCGTCTGCAAGCACATCCTCGCCGCCGCGCTGTGGCTGCGCGCCGCGCCGGCGCCCGCGCCTGCTGCTGCTGTCCCGGCTGCCGCGCCGGCCGTACTGGACGACGTGCTCGCACTCGATCCGGCCGCCGTGTTCAAGGCCGCCGGACTGGCCGCGACGCGCAAGGCGGCGGCGCTGTGCGGCGAACTGGAAGGCGCCGGCGTGACCGTCCAGGGAGGCGTACTCGTGATCACCGTGCCGGCGCTGGACCTCGTTTGCCGCTACGTTGCCGGCGCGGGATTCGACGGCATGGTCTCGGAAACGCCGCCGCGCTCGCGCAAGGCGCTGCACGTGCTGGCATTGGCCGCCGCCTGGCAGTTGCACGGCCGGGAGGTCCCATGGCCGGCACCGCGTGATGCGGATGCCGGGGAAGCGGAGCAGGCCGACGACGAACGCCGCATCCTCGCGCAGGCGCGCGCGATCGTGCACGAGATCTGCGCAGGCGGCTGGTCCCATGTGAGCGACATCGCGGCGCCGCAACTGCGCGCCCTGGCGACGTCGGCCCGCGTCGACGCCTTTCCGCGCCTGGCCGGCCTGTTGCGGAGCCTCGCCGGCACCGCCGACCTGCTCGCCCGCCGCGACTTCGGCGCCGACGAGCGCCAGGCCTTCCTGCTCGCCGCCGAAGTGCACGCCCTGGTCGACGCCCTGGACGGGGCACTGGCCCGTGGCGACACCGCCCTGGCAAGCGCGCTGCGCGGCACGGCGCGGCGCAGTTTCGCCGCCGGCGCCACGGTGACGCTGCTGCCGCTGGGCGCGTACTGGTGGGAGCAGCGCAGCGGGGCGCGCGGTCTGACGGTGGCATGTTGGGACCCGAGCGGTGCGCGCGTACTGCAGGCCGTGCTGGCGCGCCGCGACGCCAGCGATCGGCAATTCGGCAAGGCCGGCGCATGGCACGCGCACGCACTGTGGCAGGGTGCGGGCCCGGCCGCGACGCTGGCCGGCACGTCGCTGATCCTGGAGATGCCGCGCCTTGCCGACGACGGCCGGCTCGGCGTCGGCGGCGCCACGCGCGCAGGTGTCCTGCCGGGCTGGCGCCTGGACGACGACCGCTGGCAACGCGCCGGTTTCGACGACTGGACCATGCTGCGCACAACGGTAGCGGCCGGCGCGGGGCTGCTCGGCGAGCGCACCGACCTGTTGCTGCTGCGCCCCACCGCGTGCATGCGGCCGCACCTGGACGAGGTACGCCAGGAAGTCACGTGGCTGGTGCGTGACCACCGTGGCGACATGCTGCCCCTGCGGCTTCCGTACGAGCGGTGGAAGGCGCAGCGCCTGGACAATCTCGAATCCTGGGTGGCCTCGGGGGCGGCGATCGCGGGCATCGTCGCCCACCTCGACCGGGACGGCGCCGGCGGGCTGCTGGAACCCGTCACGATTCTCGTGGAACGGGACGGCAGCCCCCATGCCGTATCGCTCGACTTCGAACGCGGCCCCGCCCGTTCCGGCCTCGGGGCCAGCCTCGCGCGGATGCTCGCACGCCACGCGGCGCCGGCCGCCGCCCGGCCCCCGTTGGCCCACCAACGTACGCTGGACATTCTGCTCGCGCAACTGGAGCGCAAGGCGATGACCGGCCACCTGCACCTGGCCGACCCGGACGATGCCCTGCGGCCCCTGCACGGCACGCTGCTGGCACTGGGTCTGGATGCGCTGGCCGGGCTGCTCGCACATTATCTCGCCAGCCCCGACACTGCCGCAGCGCTGCGGCTGGCGTATGCCGCACAAACCTGTGCGGCTCTCGACACCACGTTCCTGCAACCGCATTCGCAACGGCCGTGACATCCTGTCGCCGGCCGAATGGAGCGCAAGGGGTCGACGATAGGCGCCGGCGAAGCATCGAAGTCGTTACGGGAGAGCATTGCCCGGGTATATACTGCATCATCCTTTCCGGTTTCCGATCGGTACGCACATGCATCAGTGGCTTTCCCACTCGACGAGGATCACTTACGTCCTCGTCATCCTGTTAGTGCTGGCGACACCTCTATTATTGGTCTGGCAGCATTTCGGGATGACGCGCACCCTCGAGATCTCCCCACGGCACCCCTACGGCGTCACGGTGACCGATGACCGCGATCCCATGTACGGCGACGCCCCATATGGCAGTTCGGTCGGTTCGTTGACCGTCACCAGGGACGCCTTCGCCATGCGTTGCCACTTGAGGGAGAAGGCAGGGTATCCACAATGTAAATTCCTGTTCTTCATGGGCGACCCGGTCAAGGGCATGGACCTTTCCGGGTACGATACGATTGCGCTCGACCTGCGCTACTCGGGCCCGGGCCAGCACGTCCTCAAGCTTCGCCTGCTGAATTTCGAACCGGAGTTTTTCAATCCGGCCGACTGGAATTCGCGGCGGGTAAACGAAGTGCTGATCGATGTTCCCGCTGAGCCCCAGTTCACGATCCCGATGAATGCCTTGCGCACGCAAGACGCGTGGCAATTCTCGCGCCATATTCCGTTGTCCAAGAGCTATGTCCGCCTCGACCACGTCACGGCCGTGGAACTGGCGGCGGACGCTGGCAGTGCCTTTGGACAAACTGTCACGACAGAAGTGCGGAAGATCGAGTTCCGCGGCAAATGGATATCGAGGACAACCCTGCTGGGTTGGCTGGTGTCCGCGTGGATAGGTTGCGGTTTCCTCGGCCTGTCGCTGGGACTGCTGCACTTCCGGTCCAATATGTTAGCCAACAATTCACGCCTGGAACAACTGGCCGCCATCGCGCGGGATCGCAAGGAAGCCGAGGCGGCGCGTGAAACGGCGCTGGCCGAGGCCGTCGCACTGGCCCACCAGCGCAGTCAGTTCCTGGCGCAGATGAGCCACGAATTGCGCACCCCGCTCAACGCCATCATCGGCTATACCCACCTGCTGGGACGCGACCGCCAGCACCTGACCGAACGCCAAGCTTCCGGCCTCGCGACCATCAACGAGAGCGGTCAACATCTGCTCTCCCTGATCGACGACATCCTCGACCTGGCGCGGGTCGAAGCCGGCAAGATGTCGCTGCATCCGTCCGCCGTCAATCTCGGCGTATTCCTGCAGGTCGTGGCCAACATCATGCACGTCAAGGCCGAGGAGAAATGCCTGGCGTTCAGCTGCGAACTCGCGCCCGGCCTGCCGGCCGCGGTGACGGTCGACGAAACACGCCTGCGCCAGGTCCTGCTCAACCTGCTGGGCAATGCGGTCAAATTCACCGACAGCGGCAAGGTCGCCCTGCGCGTGCTGCCGACCACTCCGGCCGACATGCCGGACAGCCAGGACGCCGCACGCTTGCGCTTCGAAGTGGCCGACAGCGGCATCGGCATGACCGCACAACAGCTCGGGCGCATCTTCCAGCCGTTCGAACAGGTGGCGACCGCACTGCGGCGCGAGGGTGGCACGGGACTGGGCCTGACCATCAGCCAGGAACTGGTGCGGCTCATGGGTGGCAAGATCGCCGTCGCCAGCGAGCCCGGCAAGGGCAGTACGTTCTGGTTCGAAATCTCGGTGCCGGTGGCGACCGCGGCTCCCGTCACCGTGGCGCCCCAGGAACTCCTGGTCGGCTATGAAGGCGAGCGCAAGCGCCTGCTCGTCGTCGACGACGTGGCGCCGAACCGCGCGATGATGCTGGACCTGCTGCAGGATGCCGGCTTCGTGGTGGCCGCGGCGGCGAACGGCCTCGAATGCCTCGTGCTGCTCGACACGTTCAAGCCCGACCTGATCCTGATGGACGTCATGATGCCGGTGATGGACGGCAACGAGACGACGCGGCAGATACGTCAGATGCCGGGCCGGGGCGACATACCGATCGTCGCCGTGACGGCCAGCGCCAGCGCGGAGGCTGAACGCAAGAGCCGTGATGCCGGCGCCAACGCCTTCCTCGCCAAGCCCGTCGATCACGATCTCCTGCTGCGTACCATCGGCAGCCTGTTATCGCTGAAATGGATCACGGAACAACCGGCAGCGGCRCCGGCCTCGGAGGAGGACGAGGAAACGCGCATGGTCGCCCCGCCGGCCGAGGAGATCGAGGAACTCTGGCAACTGGCACAGATGGGCAACATGCGCAGGATCCGCGAACAGGCCGCCTACCTGCAGGGGCTCGATTCGGCCTATGGTCCTTTTGCGAGCCGCCTGGACACGCTGGCGCAGGGCTACCATTCGAAGCAGCTGGCGACCTTCGTTGCGCGCTTCCGTGCCGAGAACGCGATGCCACCGACGTGATGCCCCGGTGACAGCGTCATTCCCAGCGCCAATTTGCACGTCGGGCGTGTATTGCCTGGGTATATACTGAATCATCCTTTCCGATCTCTAATTGGTGCGCACATGCATCAGTGGCTCACCCGTTCGACCAGGATCAGCTACGTCCTGGCCATCCTGTTAATGCTGGTGACCCCTCTATTATTGGTCTGGCAGCATTACGGGATGACACGCTCGCTCGAGATCTCCCCACAACACCCGTATGGCGCCAGGGTGACCGATGACCGCGACTTAACGCGCGGCAACCGCTCGAATGGCGATTCGGTCGCTACATTGACCGTCACCAGGGATGCTTTCATCATGCGTTGCCACTTGGGCACGAAGGCAACGTATCCATTCTGCAAGTTCCAATTTTTCATGGGTGACCCGGTCAAGGGCATCGACCTGAGCGGGTACGACACGATAGCGCTCGACGTGCGCTATTCGGGTCCGGGCCGGCATATCGTCAAGCTTCACCTGATGAATTTCGAACCGGAGTTTTCCACGCTGAACGACTGGAATTCGCAGAGGTTCAACGAATTGCTGATCGATCTTCCGTCCCAACCTGCATTCACAATCCCGATGAATGCCGTGCGCACGGCGGATTGGTGGCACTTCTCGCATCAGATCCCGCTGTCCAAGAGCTATGTCCGCCTCGATCACGTCACGGCCGTGGAACTGTCGACGAACGACTACGATGGCACCGTAAAAAACTTCACGATCGAGGTGCGGAAGATCGAGTTTCGCGGAAAATGGATTTCGAAGACAACCCTGCTGGGTTGGCTGGTGTCCATATGGATAGGCTTCGGTATTCTCGGCCTGTCGCTGGGACTGCTGCACTTCTGGTCCAACGTGCAGGCCAGCAGTTCGCGTCTGGAACAGCTGGCCGCCATCGAGCGGGATCGCAACGAAGCCGAGGCGGCGCGTGAAACGGCGCTGGCCGAGGCCGTCGCACTGGCCCGCCAACGGAGTCAGTTCCTGGCGCAGATGAGCCACGAATTGCGCACACCGCTCAATGCCATCATCGGCTATGCCCACCTGCTGGGCCGCGACCGCCAGCACCTGACCGAACGACAAGCCTCCGGCCTGGCGACCATCAACGAGAGCGGCCAGCACCTGCTCTCGCTGATCAACGACATCCTCGACCTGGCACGGGTCGAAGCCGGCAAGATGACGCTCAGCCCGGCCGCCGTCAATCTCGGTTTGTTCCTGCAGGTCCTGGCCAACATCGTGCGCGTCAAGGCCGAGGAGAAAGGCCTGGCGTTCAGTTGCGAACTCGCACCCGGCCTGCCGTCCGCGGTGACGGTCGACGAAACGCGCCTGCGCCAGGTCCTGCTCAACCTGCTGGGTAATGCGGTCAAATTCACCGACAGCGGCAAGGTTGCCCTGCGGGTGCTGCCGGCGCCGCAGACCGGCGTGACGGAAGGCCAGGTCAGCGATGCGCTGGCGCACTTACGCTTCGAGGTGGCCGACAGCGGCATCGGCATGACGGCCCAACAGCTCGGGCGCATCTTCCAACCCTTTTCGCAGGTGTCATCCTCACAGCGGCGCGAGGGCGGCACGGGACTGGGGCTGGCCATCAGCCAGGAACTGGTGCGTCTCATGGGTGGCAAGATCGATGTCGTCAGCGAACCCGGCAAGGGCAGCACGTTCTGGTTCGAAATCGACGTGCCGGTGGCCGCCGCCGGTCCGGCCGCCGTGGCACCACAGGAACCCCTGCTCGGCTATGAAGGCGAGCGCAAGCGATTGCTGGTCGTCGACGACATGCCGCAGAACCGCGCGATACTGCTGGACCTGCTGCAGGAAACGGGATTCATCGTGGCCGCGGCCACGAATGGCCTGGAGAGTCTGGTCGTGCTCGACACGTTCAAGCCAGACCTGATCCTGATGGACGTCATGATGCCCGTGATGGATGGTAACGAAGCGACGCGGCGGATCCGTCATATGCCGGGCTGGGCCGACATCCCAATCGTCGCCGTGACGGCCAGCGCCGGCGCGGAGGACGAACGCAAGAGCCGTGATGCCGGCGCCAACGCCTTCCTCGCCAAGCCGATCGATCACGATCTCCTGCTGCGCACCATTGGCAGGCTGCTGTCGCTGAAATGGATCACGAAACAACCCGCGCCGGCGCCGGCCTCGGAGGAGGAGGAGGAAACGCGCATGGTCGCCCCGCCGGCCGAGGAGATCGAGGCACTCTGGCAACTGGCACAGATCGGCAACATGCGCAAGATCCGCGAACAGGCCGTCCACCTGCAGGGGCTCGATCCGGCCTACGGTCCTTTCGCGGCCCGCCTGGACACGCTGGCGCAGGGCTACCATTCGAAGCAGCTGGCGGCCTTCGTTGCGCGCTTCCGGACCGAGAACGCGGTGCCGCCGCCATGACCCAAACGTTAACCGAATCCCACCTTTCCAATCACAGAAAAACGCCGGAACATCGCGGGCGCATCACTGTCGCCAGCAGCAGGCAGAAGGCGCTCGAACAGCTCCGCCAAGCTTCTCACGGATGCCAATGGGTCCACTTGGCCGGCACCGGCATCGAAGCGACCGCTCAACAACAATTCCGCAACCAGCCCGTGTGAGCAGGCACGCAGCCCGGCATCCGCGGCGCCCAAAGCGCGCGCGCTCCCCTGATTCAACCACAGCGCGCGCGCCGGCRGGAACACGTCCACCGCGCGCCCACCATCCCGTACCATGTCGCCCACGATGAGCATGTAGCGGTATTGATGGGTGACCTCGCCGCGCGCGCCGGAAAACGGCAAGAGCTTCAATCTGGCCGCGTCGTAACTGAAATTCCCGTCAGCCTGCGCTGCCAGCGACAGCGGCAACGCGTCCGGGCGGTCGGCGTCGGGCCACAACTCGGCACTGTCGGGCAGCGTGTACACCGGCAGCGCCTCGGTAGCCTCGCTGCGTGGGCATTGCCGTATGCCTGCCTGATCGAGTGCGCCGGATGGCAGATCGAGCCAACGCTCGAACTCGACGAACAGATTGTAATGCGCGGGCGTATCTGGCGGTGGATAGACGACGAAGCCGGTGGCGTTGGCCAGCGCCTGGTCATCGCCGCGGTCGAGTGTGAAGCCAAACGGACCGAAGCAGTCGAGCTGCGCATCGGCGGCTGGCAGCGCCAGCGCAATGCCGGGATCGATGTTGTGGTCCGGCAGCGGGCCGTAGCGCAGCGCGGTCGGTTCCACGCTGTCGCCGATTTCGCGCTTGACCGTCGCAATCCGCGCGGCCAGGCGTTCTCCGACGCCGTACTCGCGGAACCAGATCTCGTCAAGCACGACCAGGAATGGCGTGCCGTCGCCCGCAGTCTGGACGCGCGGACTGTGCGGCATCCTGGACAGCAAGGGAATGACCGCAAAGACGCGCGGCGGCTTGATCCGTGCCGGTGCGCCGCGGAACCCGGTCGCGATCCGCCGCGGGATCTCGGTGGCGGTCTCGGGTGTCTTCAACACGCCGGCATAGCGCGAGCGGACGATCCAGTTGTATTGCAGGTAGTCGGCGGCCGTGATCCCTTCGCGGTCGTCGCGGAACAATACGGTGTCGTCCGCTGCCTGTGCCGTGACCCGAGGCGTCAGCACCTCGCGCGGAAATGCGTTGGGAATGTCTTCACGCCACACCATGCCGTCATCGATCCCGGCCAGCACATCGAAATACCCGACGACTTCCGGCGCGCTGTCGCGAAGCTTCGGGTCGACCAGTTCCGGAGGCGGCCCGCTGGCGAGCCGGCGGCGCCATTCGTCACTGCCGGCCGGGACTGTCACCGGCGGGAGCGGCGGGTACGGCAGGTTGCGCCAGGTCCAGCGCCGGCTCGAGAGCCGCATCCGGTCAACGTGAACGAACGCGGCGCGGCTCGCCGCGTCGACCCCGCTGAATCCGTAGCGGACGTCAATGTCGCCGGTGGCGGTTTCGTCCAGCCGCAGCAGGGCCGGGTCGAGCGTCGGCAATTCGTGCGTCGCGCATTCCACGAATACCACGTCTTCCTCGAAAGCGCGGAAAGCGCGTCCGTCCACCGCATGCCACTCGTCGGCCTCGACCAGGCGGCCGAGCGCGGCGGCGTCGAGCCGCTCGAAATCCGCCACACCGACCAATGGATGAATACCAATGCGCACATAGCTCCCCGGGGCGACGGTGAAAGTGGCGGTCCCGTCGAAATCGACCTTCGCTCCGACCTCGACAAGAAACTCGTGCCGCTCGGCGGACAGGATCGCCTGCCGTGCCGTGCCCGGCGCATCGTCCGCCTGCCACCTGACCCCGATTGCGGTTACGGCCGGATCCACGACCAGCATGGGGTTCCCGTCCTTCCCATCGGCCATGGCCTGCTCGCGCCGCGCCAGCACGTCTGTAAGGATCGCCCGCACTTTTTCGACCGCAGCCTGCTGGTCCGCACGGCTGGCGTCGGTCGGCGGCAGGTACCAGCGTACCGCCGTATGTTCGTCGATCTGGGGCGGCTCGACGGCGAACCTGACCTCGGTCTGCCGTGGTACCCCTTCTGCCGGGCCGAGATAGTGATTGCGGTCGGCCGGCACCAGGCACACCGAGGCGCTGCGCTTGCCGGGCGCGGGGCTGGCCTCCCGCTCGCGCGAGCGCAGTACCACATCCGGAGGTGTCGCCGGCCAACGCTCGTCCACCGGCAGCAGGTTGCACACCCCGACCGGCACGCGGCGCAGGAAATGCAGGCGGTCGCGCTGCGGCGGATCGATCGTGCCGATATCGTTCAGGCGTGCCTGCCACGGGACGCCGTCCGCCGYCAGTTCAGCGGCCTGGCCGCCGGCGCGATCGATCACGCTGGCCGCGAACTCATAGTGGTCGCCATAGCGCAGCGGGACGGCCAGCAGGTTCCAGTCCGACGCGGCGATCCGTTCCAGCTTCGCCAGCATCAGGCCAGGCTCGCCCTCCCCCATCTCCTCCCGGTGGGCCCGTTCCAGCGGGTTGCGGCATACCATATTCGAGCCGGTATACACGAACTCACGGTACAACACCTCGTCGACGTAGGCGGCGCTGCAGCCGAGGACAATCTCCGCGCTCGTTTTCACGGGGTCGGACCTGAGCGCGTAGCGCCCTGCCGTCAGCGCATGCCAGCTTGCCGGCTCGGCGGCATCGCTCGCGAGCGCCGCCGGATCGGTACTGCGCCGGGCCCACACCTGAACCGCGGCGACCTCGTCCAGCGCGCGGCCGACAGCCACCTCCGCCGGCGCACCATCCTCGGTCTGGCTCTCGTGCACAAGCCGCATGCGTTCGTCGCCCACCACCAGAGTCACCCCTTCGCCTGCCTTGCCGGGCTGCGGCTCTGGTGCGGCGGACACAGAGCGCAGCAGCCGTTCCGCCATCAAGCCCGCCAGGTCGCTCCAGCGCGCAGCATTGACCTGCACCGGCGTGCCGGTGGCGAGCAGCGGCGGTTCCAGCACCGTTCGGACTCTCGCGCGATAGGACTCGATCAGCGCTCCGGCGGCGATGCCCTGCGCCGTCAGAGTCTCCTGGATTACCGCCTTGCGTACCTTCGCGATCTCCACCCGGTCGATCTTGCCCAAGGCATCGCGCCAGATGGCCTGGGCCGCGGCCAGTTCGGCGGCGGTGCAGGACCGGGCTCCCTGGACGCAGGCGTGCAGCAGCTCCTCGGTCCGGATCGCGCCCAGCATCGCAACCGGCGTCAACGCCGCGTCGAGCTGGTGCGCCAGGTCCAGAAGCGAGTCGTCGCGGCTATCCCGGATGGTCAACCAATAATTATCGAGTTCGTCCAGCTGTGCATCCAACGCGGCATCCAGTTCCAGCACATTGCAGAAAGCGCGCTTCTGGCCGTCGTAGACGAAGGTCGCGGCCTGGCCGTCCGACGACACGGGACCGAGCGGCGCCCCCTGCAGCACCGCCGGCGCGGCGGACAGCCTTGCCGTCTTCAACCGCCAGAGACCGCTCATGGCATCCTGGATGCACAACGCGTCGCGCGGCACATGGAAGAACCAGGTCGCCTTCAGCGCCGACGGCAACGGTTGGCACAGGCTGGACAGGGTGCTGAGCAGGCCGGGCCAAGACACGGGTGACGCGTTTTCGTCGATGTCCTCCACGGTACGGACCGTACCGCCCGCGCTGCGAAAGTCGAGCGTCCCGAGCGGGGCGCACAGCGCGTGGCCGCTGCTCTCGATCTCCGCCATCAGCGCCTGAAGAAAAACGGCGTCTTCGGTCAAAGGCGGCTCCGGGTGAAGAACGATCGGCCTGTTGCCCTCGTCAACGAGCACGATATCCGGCAAGCCGCCGCTCCACATCGTCCACGGAAGGCTGTCGCTCACCATCTGGCGCGCCTCGTGGATGCTGCCTGCCTGCCCCGCTCCCGGGAGGTCGAAGCCGGCGGCGACGCGCAAGGCCATCGGCCACAGCGCCTTTTCCAGCAGCCCCTTGCGCGGGCCGACGATTGAGAGTGTTACGTCGAGTTGGATGTCGGTCATTGCGGTTTCACGATGGCAAGTGTTTCAAGGTAGGCCGACACGGCTGCGGCGGGCTCGGCCGGTGGCTGAAGCGCCGCGTACAGCGGTGCGGTGCCGGCCCGCGGCGTTTGCAGCAGGGAGCCGCCGGCCGGCTGGGTGGCCGCATTACGGGCGCCGTCGCTCCCGGCAAACTGCTTTTTGACCGTGCGGTTGACGCGCAGGGTGTAGCACCAGCAAATCTTGATCGAGACGCTGAAGTCGCCGGTGCCGACCATACCGGTGTCGGTGTAAGTGATCCGCAGTACCAGGCGCATGGACGCCGAGGCGATACCAAGCACCGAGAACTCGCCCCAGATCAGGATGCCCAGCGAGATCGCGGTGCTGCCGCTGCCGGTTTCCCAGTCGCGATAAAAATCGACGGATGCGGTGAACAGGATGCCCGCGCTGCCTGCGGCGAAGCCGAAGTTCAGGGCGATGAAGGCGCCGGCCGAAATCCCGATCGATACCCTGGTCGTGAAGCGCGACGGGGGACTGTAGCTCGCATCGATACCGAACCAGCCGCCGCCGCCGAGGAACAGCACAGCCAGGCCGAAAGGCCGGTCCGGCTTGCTGAGCCACAGGCCGGTCGAGATTTCGAAGCCGTCGGCGATACGCAAATCGAAATGGGTGTTGAGCGTGATGCCGGTCAGCGTGAACGCGCCGGTTCCGATGTCCGGCAGTGGCACCGAGAGCGCGGTGCTGACGCCGCCGGGCAGCAATGGCGTCAACGCAAAGCCGCCGAGGTCAGGCTGCCAGCTCTCGAGCGCTTCGGTGATGAATTTCAGTTCGGCGGCAAGCTCGATATCGTTGGCATCCAGCTGGAAGTCGAGCTTGCCGCTTTCGTCGAAACTCAGTGTGCCGCGGCGCAGCGTCACCACCGGATGGCCGTTGAGCGACATCTCGAAATCGGCATCGAGCTTCGCCGACGTCTTCTGCGTGCGCGGCTTGTCCTTCTCAATGATGATGTCGCTCATGCCATAGAACAGCGGCTTGAGCAGACGCAGCTTTACCGGACCGAGGTCGAACAGGGTGGCGTCCGACTCGAAGCGCTTGTCGATCGTCACCTTGGCCCAGGCCCGCAGCCGATCCTTGTCGAAACCGTGCTGCAGGCGTAACCATTCATACTGGTCGTCCCCTTCGAGCGGCACGTTCAGGTCCGGCAGCAGGTAAGTCATGTCGATGCCGGCCAGGGAGGGAAACAGATCGCGCACCATCATGTCGCCGACGCAGGCCTTGAGCCGGTCGGTCAGGCGATCGAAGGGCATGTCGACGTTCAGGGCGTTCAGCACGTCGCCCTGAAGCTCGTTGAACATGGCGCTCGCGCGCGTCAGCATCACCCCGACTTCGGACTGGTGGAAGTAATAGCCGATGCGCTCGCGGCTCGCGCGCAGGGCGTCCGTGACCGGGCCTTCGGCCAGCACGCGCACGGCCTCCAGCCCGCTGTCGATATTCTCCCTGGCGATCTGGTAGGCCGCGCCGACTTCCTGGCTGACCCAGTCTTCCACCTGTCGCGCCGAGGCCTGCACGCGCTGCTCGATCTCCGCTGCCTGCGCACGCACCTCTTCTTCCAGCGCCGCGAGGTCGCCGCCGAGTGACTGCGCCATTGCGGCGATCGCGCTCCTGGCGTCCTGATGGAAAGTCGCCAGCGTGTCGAGCGCGCCTTCGGCGCCGAGAAAGCTCAGCTTGCCGAGGTCCGCGCGGAGCTGCGTTGCGATCTTGTCGGCACCGTCGACCAGGCGGATCTTCAGTTCCGTGGCGACGCTGTCCAGCACGACGCGCAGGTCGTCCAGGCTGACCGCATTGGCGATCGATGCCGCCAGCGACTTTTCCCAGGCCACCAGGCCAGCCACATAGCCGTCGAGCAGCTGCGTCCAGCCACCGGCCTCCGCCAGCGACTCTTGCAGCCATTCTTCGAGATTCTCGAGAACGGCCTTCGCCAGGCCACCGGACAACGCGTTGCCCAGAACCTCGCGCAAATGGTCGAAGTCAGGCGCTTCCAGGTCGAAAGGTGGGAGCGCTTCGTACCAGCGCGCAAGCCAGTCGGCGATCACTTCCACGCGCTCGGCCGCCCCCTGATGCGCAAGCTCGTACAAGGTCACGGCGCCGCCCTTGCGGACGCTGGAGAACCAGGCGCCGAGCTCCCCTTCCAGCGCGTGGCCGAGGTGGTCGAGCAGCAGCCGCAGCCGCCCTGGCAGCTCTTCCACATGCTCGCGCCAGAGTATTTCCAGGGTCAGTGCAGTGTCCGGATCCTTGAGGTAGCAGCGCTCGAGGTCATTTACCAGTTGCAAGCCCGCCGCGGCCAGTGCCGCCAGCTCGCCTTCGAGCCGGCGCTGCGCCACCTCGATGCCCCGCCGCACCGCGTCGAGCGCCAGCATGGGTACGAAACCGACCTCCCCGATACGCTGCTGCGCCTGTTTACTGACGCTCTCCACGATCGCGGACGCGCTGCCGCGCGCCTGCTCGAGATCGTTGCCGAGGACCTGTCCGACCAGCTGGCCCTGCAGGCGCGTGACCTCGGCGCGCACGCCGTCGGTGTAGGCCTCGAGCCTGTGCTCCTGCATGGCCGTCCAATCGCGGCCGTTCCTGGGCACGCCGGACAGGGGATTGTCCGCCAGCGACCTGTCCAGCCGTTTCAGCAGTGCCGCGACATCCTGCTGCAGCTGCGGCTGTTCGTCCAGCATGAAGGCATGGCCGGCTTGCACCCGTTCGCGTAGCTCGTTGCGTAGCTCCGCCAGACCGTCGAGCAGGACCGAATGCACGGCACCTACGTTCCTGCTCGTCACCAGGGCCGCCACCTTCTCCGCCGGCAGCCCCGGCGGCTCGGAGGGTGGCAAGCCGCGCGCCAGATTGATGTTGTAGATGCGCGACTCGATCCCACGCACCGGCCGCTGGTGCATGAGGTTGGCGGCTTCCTCGGCCGGCGCCAGCGAGAAGGTGAAAGGCGCCATGCCAAGTTCGATCGGGATGGCATCCGGTTGCCGCTTGCTGCCGCGGAAACTGCTGGAGAACGGCAGCTGCGGCGGCGGCGCAGGGCGGATCAGCGGGAAGTCCACTTCCGGCCACGACGGCCACTTGTCGGTATCGCCGCCGTCTTCGCTTCGGGTGCTGGTGAAGAATACCAACTGCCCGGTGTTCAGTATGCGTTGTCCCACCCCGCCCTCGCCCTTTTCCTGGGCGCGTGCAAAGTCGAGGAAGACCTGCGGATCCGGGAACTGCGCCTCCTTTCCCGGCGGGATCGGCCCGCGCAGGGCGATGGCGAAGCCGCCACGCAGATCCCGTCCCCAGTCTGAACGTACCGGGATCACCGTGGTATTGAACACGCTCTGCATCAGCGGGCCGCTGATCGGCCGCTCTGCGCGACTGTCGGGGTAGCGCCGCCGCGGTTCCGTGATCTCGACATATTCCCGCACCTTGCGCAGAGCCGCCAGGCCTTCGAATTCCGGCTGCACTTCCAGGTCGTCCTTGTCAGGCTCGAGGTCGGCATAGCGCTCCGCGCGCCGCGTGGTCCGCTCGTACACGATCACGTGGCGCGCCTTATTCCACAGCATTGCGATGCGTCCGACCCGAATGAGCGTCAGCGCATCGATGCGTCCCTGCCGCGAGGTGGTGATGATCAAGGTTTTGCCATTGTTGAAGGCGGCGGTCTGGGCACCCGCGCCGCCCAGGCTTCCGAACACCAGTCCCTCGATGCTGCCGTCCGAGGACACCGTCGCCTGCTTCGGTGCGAGCTCGGCATACACGCTTTGCGACTGGAACGGCCAGTCGATGCCCCCCCGCAAAGGCTCGCGGCCCGGTATGTCGGTCGTGGCGTACTTGCCGATGTCAAAGGGATCGGCGGTCTGGCGCGACGGCCGCAGCCGGTACTCGATGCCACGCTCGATCCGGAGCCTATCGCGGTTGGCCACGTCGTCATACACGCGCCACCAGGACGGCCGCTGCCATATCGCGGCGATCCATTCCGCCGTGGCCGCGCCATGCGCCTCGGCCACCGGCTCCTTTCGCATGTTCCGCCGCAGCGACTCCGTAAAGGGAATGCGGCCGATGAAGCCATCGAGTTCGGCGATGCGCAGCCCTGGCGCTTCCAGCTTGGCCGACAGCCCGTACAGGAGCTCGAATTCCGCGCTGTCAAGCTTGACGCCGGTAGCGCCGAGACGGCGGCCGAGCAGGCGCCGCAAGGACCACGGCGCTTCAGAACGCGCCGTGTTGACATCGGTCCGGTCAAGGACAAGGCGGGCGACCGGCGTCAGCCGGAAGTCGAACAAGGTATCCTTGACCGGCACCCGTACGCGCTTGCCATGGCGTTCCAGGTGCAATGTTCCCTTGATCATCTCCTCGCCGATGCCCTGCGGCGGCAGGATGGCGGTCATCCGGCCTTCGACGGAGTGGAAGCGCCATTCCGGCGCCTGGTCCGCATCGTCCACGTACTCGGCGAGAATCTCGCCGGCCTTCTGCTTTTCGCTCGTCCGCACCCGGGCCACCGTCAGTGGGCTGGGATCGACCAGGACCACGTCCGTCGAGCGCGTTCCGCCCTCGGGCAGTTTCAGCTCCATGTGCAGCGAACGGCTCTGCACCTGACTCGTGCTTTCGGTGACCGTCAACCAGCACGGCTGCTCGCCGGACAGGTCGAAGGTCCAGGGCCTCGGCCTTTCTGTTTCCGCAGACAGGGTCTCGAAGCCCAGCTCCGGATCCATGCTCAGGGCGGTATAGGCGGCACGCGCGAAGCGCAGCGACAGGATGCTCTCCAGCGCGGCGCGGCGGTAGGCGCCGGGCGCACTGGAAATCCCGAGCCGCAGCGTGCCGCCCGTGAAGCCGTCCACGCCAAGCAGGACCGAGCCGATGCCCAGATTGCTCGCGGTGTTGCCCGGCTCCGGTGCCAGGTCCCAGCTTGCCAGCGTCAGCACGTTACCTCGCAAGGTCTCGGCACTGTCTGCGGCGGCAACGTGAAGCAGAAGCGCCCCGCCCCGTTGGTCGAGTGCCCCGGCGCAATGCAACTGGAGCCGCCGGGCGGCCGGAGGAAGCACGATTTCGGCGAGCCGGACGCGCAGTGCCAGCTGATCGGCCACCGCGGCCTCGACTTCGAACCGGAGTTCGACCTGCGCGCCGGTGTCCTCGGTACGGATCCAGGTGGGGATGAAACTGAGGCGGTTGCGCGCGCGCACCGTGCCCAGTCCCGGCGCGTGCTGGTCAAGCAGGGCCTGGGTCAGCGATTCGAGCGTGAGCGCGTCGTCATGGGCGCCCTGTTGACAGCCGGGCAGCCGGGCCCAGCGCAGGGTCCAGCCATCGAATGCCTTGTGCTGGCGGCAACGTAGCAGCAATCCGTCCGCGGCGAAAGGTGCACTGGCCCGAGCGTCCGCATGCAGCCGTAACGCATAGCCGCTGACCGGCGCGCGCGACACGACCTCCGGCCTCAGTTCGAGTTCGGTGCAAACTTCGTACGCGCCGTCATGCTCCTCGAGGTAGAGCGAGAATTTCGCGCTGCCAGCACCGCCGCCCTTCTTGTCCGGATCGAGGTGGACGAGGTTGGCGGTCGCGCGCGGACCCGGCGCATACGACAGCAATGCGTTTCCGACCGCGGGGCGGTCCTTGATCCTGGCCGTCCAGCGCGCATTGACGTCGTTGAACCAGCCGGGGGGAGAAGTTTCTTCGTCCGCCGGATCGGGATCCACTTTGCTTAACTCGAAATGGCAACCCTGGTACAGCCCATGGTGCCCCTGGAAAGCGAGCTGTCCATTGTCGTTCTTCACGTCCAGCCGCACCCAGACGCCGCAGTCGCGCGGCGCCAGCGGCGTGCTGAGGTGCATCCGCAGCTCGAGATTGTCCCGCAGGTCCCGCGAAGCCTGAGTCTTCAGGTAAATGATCAGCGTCGCTTCGCGGTCGAACAGGTCCGCCATGGGCACGCCCGGCGGCAACGTGCGATCGCACCGCACACGCAGGATCCGGGACCCGCGTGCGATGATGACTTCGTCGAACTTTTGGGCGCGCAGGCGCTGGAGGACCCCGACCTGTTCCCAGTGCATGTCCAGGTCGCCGGTGCTGGACCGGACCTCGACAAACTGCCCCGGCGCGCCGGGCACGGTAAAGCGCAAAGGATTCATGTCACCCCCTGATCATCGCCGGCTGGCCCGGCGCGGCATAATCCGGATTCGCCCGCCACACCTGGCCGTCCGGGCCGATCGCGGCCGCCCCGCGCGCCGTTATCTCCACCTTGGGAATCGGTTCCTCGAGCCACAGGGATTTCTGGAGCGTCGTTGAAAACACTGCATGGCATGCCCGCCCCCATTGTTCGATCACGTCCATCGGCCGCGTCTTACAGATGGTAATCAGGTCGCCATGCGGGTCGAGGCCTCCCACCCTGTTGAAGAAATTGCTTGCCAGGGTCAGTTTCTGGCTGTCCTGTGGTGGACGCACGTTGCCGAACCAGCCGAGGACGAGCGGCCTGGCGCCGGTGGCGGCGATCCATTCGCGCCAGCGCGGTCCGCTGCCGGGCAGCGACATGACGGGAACGCCGTTGCCGCCGTACAGCAGGATCAGCGCACAGTCGCTCAACCTGCGGCGCAGGTCGGTGATGTCGACCACCGATTCGCTCGCCGCCATGCCAGCAGTGCGCTGGCGGATCAGCATCAGCTGGTCATTCGATTTCAACGCCAACCCCGCATAGGTGCGGCCTGCGTGCTGCAGGACATAGTGATCACTTGCGCCCAGGGCGGAGCGCGTGATGGTCCCGAAAATCGCCAGCACACCGACGCGGCCGCGGAACAGCATCTGCGCGGCTTCGTAGTGCTCGGTAAGCCGCGGGTTGATGATCGCGGCGCCCTTTTCCGCCAGGTGGCGCAGCGAGACGGTGCGTGTTCCGCCGCTGGTGAGCAGTTCGTAACCGGTTCGATCCGGGAAGCGGCCCAGCACAAGGCTGGCGGCGCCTGCCTCTTCGGCGAGCGCCAGGTTATGCGTGGCGCGCGCCAGTGCAATCTGTTCGGCCTCCTGACTGTCGAGCCCCAGCACGGCCAGCCGCAGCGGATCCGGCTTCGGCATGGCCGGCACCGGTTCGGCGACATCCACCGCCCAGCCTTCGAGACGATAGAACTTGCCATGCACGTAACCATAACCATAGGCCAGCGTCCCCATCCGCTGGCGCATATCGTCCTTGTATTCGGATTTGCGGCTGGCGATCAGCACATCCGTAATGCACTGCAGCTTCTGGGCGACAGTCGCGTCCGGCTTGGCTGCGATCAGTGTCTTGATCGCAGCCTCCGCGTCCAGTTTCTCGTCGGGGTAGAAGTTGCCGCCATTGATGGCGAAGTTGRGGAAATACAGCAACGTGCGTTCACAGTTCATCCCGTAGCTGTTGCCGAATGCCTGCGCCAGTCCCTCTGCCCTCTGGTAGTACTCGGTACGGGCGAAGTCGCGTTGCATCTGCCGTACAGTCTCGTTGCCGCCGAGCGCGTCGAAGCATTCTTTCCACGGCGATTTCAGGCTCGAGCCATCTTCGGTAGACAGGTTGTCGGCCGCGAACTTGTGCAGGTCGTCCGCGCTCAGCTTGAGTGCCTTCTCGAGCCGGTCGGCGTCGACCGTGCCGAAAACGTTGACCATCAAGGCACGTTGTTGCGTAAAAAGATCGATCAGGAGCTTGCACAGCGGGCCTTTACGAAAACCCTGCTTGCTCTCCTGCACCAGCGTATAGCCGATCAGCCCCCAGGTCATGCCCACACGGTCGCCTGCACGATCGCCGGTCGCCTTCGAGTAAAAGTGCCCCTCGAAACCCGCGATCACATACAGCAGGCGTTCGAAGGCGGGCGGCCATGGCTCGGCCCCCATCAAGAATTTCCAGGTCGCCGCGTCGACCACCCCGGTCATCAAGAGGCCGTTGGCGCGCTGCACCCGCTCCACTGCGCGCTGCATTGCGATCCCGAAGTCGCCATCGACCTTCGTCAATGCGGGTTCGGGAGCGCCGCCACTTTCGCTCGGGACCTTCTGCTTTTGGAGGGCGCCTTGCAACGCGGTGACCACGTCGCCGCGCGCACCTCGGCAATATTCCGGCTCAAGCGCCATGCGGCCTCCGTACACATGGTGCTTCGGGAGCGCACATCGTATAGGAACTCGTCATCGCTGACCTCCTTCCCGACGTCAATCGGCCAACCTATCGAACTAGCACAGCCGCGTGACCGTGCGCTCATGGTGCTATATCGCGAAAAACGCCGAACCCATCTTTTTGGACGATTGCAAAATATGCAACAGATGGATTGTGCGGCGTATGACTTCCCGCAAGCAGGCCGCGCAACGACTGCCGCGCCTGGTAGACTCCGTGGTTTCCAAGAACCGCGAACCTGTCCTGGAATGCTGCTTCACCCAAAGTGGTCGATCAACTTCGGTGCAAAGCGTAATGCATTTCCCCAAAAAAATGCGTTACGCACATCTGTGTCATACGGTTCCATTAACTGTACAAAAAACTCGAGATAGGCGCGGACGTGATTGACCATGTCGGGCATATGCCAATCGGTGCCGTAGGCCACTTTGTCGAGAAACGAATACGCGCCCTCCAGCGCACATGCGGACGCGAAATTTTTCATGAAGGTCGCTTTTGCGTCCTTTTCAAAAAGCTCGGTGATGTATCCGAGTTCGCAATAAACGTTCGGTTTCTGCACACATAGTTCGACCACCGTCCGGGCAAAATTGTCGTCGTCCTTCCATTGCTCGTCCGTTGCAGCCATCCACCCGTACGAGTGATGCGTTCCGTTGGTTGCCTCGCCGCCGCCCGCGTGACCGAAACACAGACGCAAGCTTTCCCACCGCGGATTGCCGAGTACTTTCCGCCATCTGGCCGGGTGAGCATTCCATCCAAGTTTTTCACGAGTCTGGAAACCCACGGGCGTGCAATGCACAAACACAGGCGCGCCGCGATCGATGCAAAAATCGAAAAAGGCGTCGATCATCGGTTGGAAATGCGGATCATCCGAGGGCGCGTAGCCC
>NZ_JBFUDR010000078.1:0-21947 GCF_056404615.1 Massilia sp. P2_C2
GTTGTGGACGACGAACGACGTGGCGGCCACGCGCACCTACCTGCGCTGGCACGTGGCACGCAACCTGTCGCCCGTGCTGGCATCGAACTTCGACGACGAGCACTTCGATTTTTTCAGCAGGACGCTGCGCGGCGTGCCGCAGCAGCAACCGCGCTGGAAGCGCTGCGTGGCCCTCGTCGACCAGCAGCTGGGCGAGGCGCTGGGACAGGAATTCGTCGGCCGCGCGTTCTCGCCCGAGCTGAAGGAAAAAGCGCTGCACATGACGCGCCAGATCGAAGAGGCGATGAAGCAGGACATCGACGAGCTCGACTGGATGAGCGCGGCAACGAAGGCGCAGGCGCAAAAGAAACTGGCCGCCATCGTCAACAAGATCGGCTACCCGGACAAGTGGCGCGACTACGGCGCCTACGTCGTCAGGCCGGGCGACTTCGCCGGCAACGTCCGGCGCGGCAACGAGTTCGAGACGCGCCGCCAGTTGGCCAAGATCGGCAAGCCRCTCGACCGCACGGAATGGGGCATGACGCCGCCGACGGTGAATGCCTATTTCGATCCGCAAATGAATGACATCAACTTCCCGGCCGGCGTGCTGCAGCCGCCGCTGTTCGACCCGAAGATGGACGATGCGCCCAACTACGGCAACACGGGCGGCACCATCGGCCACGAACTGACGCACGCCTTCGACGACGAGGGTCGCCAGTTCGACGCCAACGGCAACCTGAAGGACTGGTGGACGAAGAAGGATGCGCAAGCGTTCGAGGAACGGACCCAGTGCATCGTCGATCAGTATGCGCAGTACACGGTGGTGGACGATGTGAAGATCAACAGCCGGCTCACCTTGGGCGAGGACGTTGCCGACCTGGGCGGCCTGATCCTCGGCTGGATGGCGTGGCAGGCCGAGATGGCCAACATGCCGCAGAAAGCGCAGCCGAAGGCCGAGCTGCAAGCGCTGCGCGACGGGTTGACGCCGGAGCAGCGCTTCTTCGTCGGTTACGCGCAATGGGCCTGCGAAAACGACAGGCCGGAAAACCTGCGCGTGAACGCGATGACGGATCCGCATTCGCCGGGCCGCTACCGCGTCAACGGGCTGATGGTGAACATGCCGCAGTTCCAGCAGGCATTCGAGTGTAAGCCGGGCCAGCCGATGGTGAAGGAAAAGCGCTGCCGCGTGTGGTAATTGACGTCGCTACGGACAAAAAAAACGCCGCCTYGAAAGCGGCGTTTTTTGATAGGTCAGGCGACGTTCAACGCCGCGCCCCCTGGTCGCTGAGCTGCGCCTGCAGGTGCACGAGATTGGCTTCGAAGGCCTGCATCTGCAGGCCGATAGCCGTCAGGTCGAGCCTGGCCTGGCGCAGTTCCGGGAACAACTGTTCTTCTTCCTGGCGAATATGGCTCAGGACTGCAGCGATGAGTTCGTTGACCAATGGCTCGGCGCGGGCCTCGTCCATCGACATGCCTTGCAGCGTGGCCAGCAGGTCGTCGACGCCGAGGTGGTCTTCCTCGAAACGGGCGATCAGGTTCGGGTCGACGCGGCGTACGCCGGGGTAGAACACGCCCTCCTCGAGGCGCGAATGCACGTGGATGGCCTGGACCAGTTGCGTCGCTGCCTGCTTTTTGACGTCGGCGCTTTGCGTGTTCTGGTAGGTGTCGGCCAACTTGCGCACCAGGTCGTGGTCGCGCATCAGGGCCTGGACCGGATTGTCGACAGGGAACGCGTCATGCGGTTCCGGCCGTACGGGGTCATCTGTGGTTGCCATGGGTACTCTCCTCAACGGTTGACCGGCATATTCCGATATGCCGTCAGAGGATCATCCTACTCCCGGGCACCCATGCCGCATGTTCGCTAACGCACCCAACGACGTGTCGCGGCAACGTTCGCTTCCAGAAAAAACGCCGCCCGGCGGGCGGCGTTCGTTGGCACGGACCAGCGTCAGTGCTGCGAGATGCTGCCGCGCCAGGCGCCCGTTTCCTTGCCGCGTTTCTCGAGCATGTCCTTGAACTTCTGCAGATTGCCGCGGGCTTCCAGGCGTACGGCGCCGAGGGCGTCGCCGATCTTTTCCATCGGGCCTTCCGGCTGGTAATCCATCTGCAGCGTGATGCGGGTCACGTCGTCGGACAGTTTGTGGAAGGTCACCACACCGCCGTTCGGCACGCCGCTGGTGCTGCGCCAGGCGATGCGCCTGTCCGGGATCTGTTCCGTGATCTCGGCATCCCATTCCTTTTCCTCGCCGGCCACGTTGGCCTTCCAGTGCAGACGCTTGTCGTCCAACTGGCGGATTTCATGGACGCTGCCCATGAACTGCGGAAAATCCTCGAACTGGGTCCACTGGTTATAGGCGGTACGCACGGGAACGTTGACCTCGATGGTCTCGAGGATCGACGAGTCCATGCCCGATTTGTTGCCCTTGAGTTTTTTCGACAGCATCATGCCGCCGACGGCCAGCGCGGCGACCGTCACTACACGGTTCAGCATTTTTACCTCCTTATCCCAAGCGTTCAGTTGCATACACAAAATTGGTCCATGCCCGTCAAAAGGCTGGACCGATGAGGAGCCCATCTGTCGTCAAAATTACGTGAAAAGCGAGCATCATGGCGCCCGCGAGCCTTGCGGAAACATTCTTGAGGGAGCCGTGCCACGGTGAAAAGTTCGATCACGCGACTTGCGGCACATCGCGCCCGGGGTTGTTGTGATACTGTATATATAATCAGTAAAAAGCCGCCGCGGCGATGCCGAGGGCGGGTCACGACGTTATAATGCCCGGATGAATCTCCTCGACAATCTGAATCCCGAACAGCTGGCGGCCGTTACGCTGCCGTCCCAGAGCGCCCTGATCCTTGCAGGCGCCGGGTCCGGCAAGACGCGGGTGCTGACGACCCGCATCGCCTGGCTGATCCAGACCGGGCAGGTGTCCCCGGCCGGCATCATGGCCGTGACCTTCACCAACAAGGCTGCCAAGGAGATGCTCGCGCGCCTCTCGGCGATGCTCCCCGTGAACACGCGCGGCATGTGGATCGGCACGTTCCACGGCCTGTGCAACCGTCTGTTGCGCACGCACCACCGCGACGCCGCGCTGCCGCAGACGTTCCAGATCCTCGACTCGCAGGACCAGCTGTCGATGATCAAGCGCATGCTCAAGGCGCTGAACGTGGACGACGAGAAGTACCCGGCGAAGGACCTGATGTACTTCATCAACAACGCAAAGGAGCGGGGCCAGCGCGCGCACGAGGTCGAGGCGTACGACCATGTGCAGAAGCGCATGGCCGAGCTGTACGACCTGTACGACCAGCAATGCCAGCGCGAAGGCGTCGTCGACTTCGCCGAGCTGCTGTTGCGCGCCTACGAACTGCTGCAGCGTAACCACCCGCTGCGCCAGCACTACCAGATGCGCTTCCGCCACATCCTCGTCGACGAGTTCCAGGACACCAACGACCTGCAGTACAACCTGCTGAAGCTGCTGTCCGGCCATGGCGAGCCGCGCGGCGGCGCCATCTTCGCCGTCGGCGACGACGACCAGAGCATCTACGCGTTTCGCGGAGCCAACGTCGGCAACATGCAGGCGTTCGAGCGCGACTTCGAAGTGAAGAACCTGATCAAGCTGGAGCAGAACTACCGCTCGCACGGCAACATCCTCGACAGCGCCAACTTCCTCATCTCGAACAATGCGAAGCGCCTCGGCAAGAACCTGCGCACGGACGCGGGCCAGGGCGAACCGGTGCGCATTTATGAAGCCTCGTCCGACCTGGAAGAGGCGCAGTGGATCATCGACGAAGCGAAGAGCCTGATGGCCGAAGGCGTGTCCAGGAGCGAGATCGCCGTGCTGTACCGCTCCAACGCCCAGAGCCGCGTGATCGAGCACGCGCTGTTCGCGGCCGGCCTGCCGTACACCGTGTACGGCGGCCTGCGCTACTTCCAGCGCGCCGAGGTCAAGCACGCCATCGCCTATCTGCAGCTGATGGACAATCCGCACAACGACTCCGCATTCCTGCGCGTGGTGAACTTTCCCACGCGCGGCATCGGCGCCCGTTCGATCGAGCAGTTGCAAATGGCGGCGGAGACGTATCGCGTGTCGCTGTATGCGGCCGTGCCCTACATGACGGGCAAGGCCGGCACGGCGCTCGGTAATTTCGTCAAGCTGATCGAGAGCGCGCGCTTCGAGACCCAGCAGCTGCCGCTGCCGGAAATGGTGCGCGTCGTGCTCGAGCGCAGTACGCTGCTGGCGCACTACGCCAACGAAAAAGAAGGCCAGGAACGCATCGAGAACTTGCAGCAGATGGTCGGTGCGGCCACCCAGTTCGTGCAGGAAGAAGGTTTTGGTACGCATGCACCGGCGCACCTCGGCCCGCAGGCGCTGGCCGCCACCGGCACGGCGATCGTGGAAGGCGACGGCGTCGAAGTGCTCGACGCGGATGCGCCACTGGCGGCGGTGATGTCGCCGCTGTCCGCGTTCCTTGCGCACGCGTCGCTGGAAGCTGGCGACGCCCAGGCGCAGGCCGGCCAGGAAGCGATCCAGCTGATGACCGTGCACTCGGCCAAGGGCCTGGAATTCGATGCCGTGTTCATCACGGGCCTGGAAGAGGGGTTGTTCCCGCACGAGAGCAGCTCGCGCGAGATGGATGGCGTCGACGAGGAACGCCGCCTGATGTACGTGGCCATCACGCGCGCGCGCCGCAGGCTCTACATGAGTTTTACCCAGCAGCGCATGCTGCACGGGCAGACGCGCTTCAACATGAAGTCGCGCTTCTTCGACGAACTGCCGGAACACGCGCTGAAATGGCTGACGCCACGCGTGCAGACGAACTGGTTTGCCGGCCGCAAGTCGACGACGGCGTGGGACGACGCTACGTTCCGCGAAGGCGGCAGCGATAACGAGATCACTAAGCAGATCGCCAGGCAGATCGCGCAGAAGTCCACCAACGGCAATGGCACCGGATGGCGCATCGGCGAGTCGGTCAGTCACGCGCGGTTCGGCGAGGGCGTGATCGTCAACATCGAAGGTGGTGCCGGGAGTGCGCGCGCGCAGATCAATTTTGGCGCGGAGGGGATGAAGGTGCTCGACCTGTCGGTCGCGAAGCTCGAAAGAATCGGTCGGTAGGGTGGGCACCCCTGTGCCCACGCGTAACGCCAACATACCGCAAACGTCCGCGTGGGCACGGTGTGCCCACCCTACGCGAACTCGTGGTTATGTGGGTTGCGGCGCCTTGTCGTACGGCTTGCCGAAAATGGTGCGATACCCCGCATACATCGCGCACTGCAGCAGCAGCACGAACAGGAAGATCAGCCACATGACGACGACCCGTCCCACCACGGCGTCGCCGAAGATCATGGCGGCGACCATGCATACGCCGACGAAGATCCCGAACCATGCCGCGAGCAGCACGAGGAACGGCCGCGCCGTGCGGATGACGGCGAAGAAGCTGTAGAACGTGGCCTTGCCCGGTCCCATCTGCTTCCAGTAGGTGAGCGGGGCGGCGAAGCACAGCGTCACCAGCATGGCCACGTCCAGCACGAACACGCCCAGCAGGGCCAGCATGTGCGAGGTCTGCAGGTCCGCCGGCGGCTTGGCGTCCGGCCGCGGCGCCATCTGCACGAGGACCTCGGGCGGGATCGCCAGGCGCATGATCACCATCATCAGCAGCGACACGCCCAGGTAGACGAGCCCCAGCTTGCACAACGCGGCCAGCGCCGGCCGGCGGAAGCCCGTCAGCAGCACGGCCGGGGTGACGCGGTCGCCGTTCTCGATCATCAGGCAGGCCTGCATGAAAGCCATCGAGAACGACGGAATCAGCACGACCGCAAGTACCGGTCCCACGAACGGCAAGGCCGACAGGCCGATGCTGAACAGGAGATTGGCGAAGAGGAGCGTCGTCAGGGCGGCGGGCTGTTTGCGGAACAGGCCCGTGCCTTGTTTCAGCCATTCCCATCCGGTACGTGCGGGCAGATCGTTCATGCTGTCAGGTCGGGGGCGCCCTGTGYGATGCGCTCGCGCAGGACTCGTTCGAAGTGGGTGGGATCGTGCGGCGTCAGCATTTCGGCCTCACGCGGACGGTAGAAATCATACAGGCGCGACAGCCAGAAACGCAGCGCCGCCGCGCGCAGCATCGGCAGCCATGCGGCCTGGTCGGCGGCCGTGAACGGGCGAACCGCATGATAGGCGCGCGTCAGCGCAACGACGCGTGCTTCGTCGAGGCGGCCGCTGTCGAGATCGATGCACCAGTCGTTGACGGTGACGGCCAGGTCGAACAGCCAGGTGTCCCAGCCGGCGAAATAGAAATCGAAGCAGCCGGACAGGCGTTCGCCGACGAACATCACGTTGTTGCGGAACAGGTCGGCGTGGACGGGACCACGATCCAACTGCGCATAGATCGGGCCGGCGGCGAAGTCGCGCTGGAATGCCAGTTCCGATTGCAGCAGCGCGGCCGTGTCGGCGTCGAGATAAGCCAGCACCTTCGGCACCGTCTCCACCCACCAGTCCAGTCCGCGCAAATTCGGCTGCTGCAGCGGGAAGTCGCGGCCGGCCAGGTGCATCTTCGCCAGCACCGTGCCCACTTCGGCACAGTGGACCGGTTGCGGGTCCATCTGCGAGCTGCCATCGAGCTTGCTGACGATGGCCGCCGGCTTGCCGTGCAGCGCGACCACCAGATCGCCCGCATCGTTCGGTACCGGTGCCGGCACGGGAATGCCGCGCTCGGCCAGGTGGCGCATCAGCTGCACGTAGAAGGGCAGTTGCTCGAAGCTGAGGTTCTCGAAGATGGTGAGGACGTACTCACCACGTTCCGTCGTCAGGAAGAAGTTACTGTTTTCGATGCCGCTCGCGATGCCCTTGAGCGCGAGGGCTTTGCCAAGAGGGAACTGCTTGATCCACTGAGAGAGGTCATCCAGCGTGACCGGGGTGAAAACTGCCATTGTGTTAGAAAGAAAAGTCGCTGTAGCGGCCACACGAAGGCAGCCGGTCCCGTTTGAAGCTTACTTCTTCTCGGGCGCGGCGGTAGCCGGCATGGGAGGAGGAGGCGGCGCGTCGGCCGTCGTCGGGGCATTCGTGCCGGATTCGCTCGTGGCTTTCCGCTTGCCCGACAGGTCGAATTCACCCACCTTCCATTGCGGTGCGCGGATCGAATTCGTCTGCGCATTGCCGGGCTGGGTGTTCGGTTTCATATAGTAATGGCTGCCACCGGGTGTGGTGACTTCGACTTCGGTGACCTGGCCGCCGTCGCGGGTTTCCTTGATCTGCGTACCGCGCTTCGGCGGGATATTGGTTGCCGGAACATCGCTGCCCGGCTCGACGCGTTCGAGCTTCGGCGGTGCCTGGCTCGGGGCCGGCTGCGTGGTCTGCTGCTGGGCCGCGGCCAATCCGGCCTGTGCGGCCAGGAACAGCGCGAGGGTGGCGAGACGGGAAGAGGTACGCGGCATGATAGTCACCTTTGTCGTTTAGTCCATTTTAACAAACACCGCCACTTCTCTGTGAAAAGTGTCGCCGAATCCCCATATTCAGGACATGGCCGCGCTCCAGCCGGCTTGCCGTTTCCTCATCCCCGATTCTGCGATAATGGCGCACGTTTTGCCGTGCCGCCGCGGCCCCACTTTCGATTTCGCCCTATGGACAACACCCTGCTTCTCGTCGACGGTTCCAGTTATCTCTATCGCGCATTCCACGCGCTGCCCGATTTGCGCAGCCCGGACGGCTACCCGACCGGCGCGATGCACGGCATGGTCAACATGCTGCGCCGCCTGCGCGCGGACTTCCCGGCCGCCTACATCGCCTGCGTGTTCGACGCCAAGGGCAAGACGTTCCGCGACGACCTGTATCCGGAATACAAGGCCACGCGCGCGTCGATGCCGGAAGACCTGGCCAGGCAGATCGAGCCGATCCACGAGGTCGTGCGCCACATGGGCTGGCCGATCCTGATGGTCGAGGGTGTCGAAGCGGACGACGTGATCGGCACGCTTGCCGCGCAGGCGGCGGCGCGCGGCCTGAATACCGTCGTCTCGACCGGTGACAAGGACCTGGCCCAGCTCGTCAACGACAAGGTCATGCTGATCAACACGATGAGCAACGAGAAGCTGGACGAGGCGGGCGTGCTGGCGAAGTTCGGCGTGCCGCCGAACCGCATCATCGACTACCTGACCCTCATCGGCGACACCGTCGACAACGTCCCCGGCGTCACCAAGTGCGGCCCGAAGACGGCGGTCAAGTGGCTCACCTTGCACGGTTCGCTGGACGGCGTCATCGAGAACGCGGCGTCGATCACGGGCGCCGTCGGCGAAAACCTGCGCGCCGCGCTGGAATGGCTGCCGAAGGGCCGCGAACTGATCACCGTGAAGACGGATTGCGACCTCGTGGGCCACGTCGTGTCGATCGAAGAGACCCTCATCGGCCGCCCCGAAGACAAGGATGCGCTGCGCGACTTCTTCCAGCGCTACGGCTTCAAGACGATGCTGCGCGAGATCGGCCCCGGCAACGCGGCCAAGTACGGCGCCCCGGGCGCACCGGGCGCATCGGCGCCCGCACTGAATTCGCCGGAAGGCGCGGCGGGTTTGCAGCCAGGTACGCAACCCGGCATGCCGATCATCAAAGGCGAATACGAGACCGTCACGACGAACGAACAGTTCGAGCGCTGGCTCGCGCTGATCGACCAGGCGCCACTGACCTCCGTCGACACGGAGACGACGTCGCTCGACCCGATGGCGGCCGAGATGGTCGGCATCTCGCTGTCGGTGGAGGCGGGCAAGGGCGCGTACGTCCCGCTCGCGCACCGCTATGCCGGCGTGCCGGAACAGCTGAACCGCGAAGAGGTCCTGGCGCGCATGAAGCCGTGGCTGGAAGACCCGGACAAGCCCAAGCTGGGCCAGAACCTGAAGTACGACAGCCACATCTTCGAAAACCACGGGGTGAAACTGCGCGGCATCGTGCACGACACCTTGCTGCAGTCGTACGTGTTCGAATCGCACAAGCCGCACGACATGGACACGATGGCGCTGCGCCACCTGGGCTACACGACGATCCCGTACGTGGACGTGTGCGGCARGGGCGCGAGCCAGATCTGCTTCGACCAGGTCGAACTGGGCCGCGCGACCGAGTACGCGGCCGAGGATTCCGACATCACGCTGCGCCTGCACCAGGCGATGATCGGCCACGTCGAAAGCGACGAAGGCCTGAACTTCATCTACCGCAAGATCGAGCTGCCGACGTCCGTCGTGCTGCAGAAGATCGAGCGCAACGGCGTGCTGATCGACGCCGACAAGCTGGCGGCGCAGTCGAACGAACTGGCCGCGCGCATCATGGAGCTGGAGCAGCAGGCGTATGAACTGGCCGGCGGCCCGTTCAACCTCGGCTCACCGAAGCAGATCGGCGAGATCTTCTTCGGCAAGCTGCAGCTCCCCGTCATCAAGAAGACGGCGACCGGCGCGCCATCCACAGACGAAGAGGTGCTGCAGAAGCTGGCGGAAGACTATCCGCTGCCGAAGATCCTGCTGGAGCACCGCGGCCTGTCGAAGCTGAAGTCGACGTACACGGATAAACTGCCGAAGATGGTCAACCCGCAGACGGGCCGCGTGCACACGAACTACGCGCAGGCCGTCGCCATCACGGGCCGCCTGGCGTCGAACGATCCGAACCTGCAGAACATCCCCGTGCGCACGAGCGAAGGCCGGCGCATCCGCGAGGCGTTCGTGGCGCCGGAAGGCAGCGTGATCGTGTCGGCCGACTATTCGCAGATCGAGCTGCGCATCATGGCCCACATCTCGGAAGACGAGGCGATGCTGCGTGCGTTCGCGGCCGGCGAGGACATCCACCGCGCCACCGCCGCCGAGATCTTCGGCGTGCCGCCGGAAGAAGTGCAGAGCGAGCAGCGGCGCTACGCGAAGGTCATCAACTTCGGCCTGATCTACGGGATGAGCGCGTTCGGTCTCGCGCAGAACCTCGGCATCGAACGCGGCGCCGCCAGCAATTACATCGAGCGCTATTTCCAGCGTTTCGCCGGCGTCAAGCGCTACATGGACGAGACCCGTCTGCTCGCGAAGGAGCGGGGCTATGTCGAGACCGTGTTCGGCCGCCGCCTGTGGCTCCCCGAGATCAATTCGCCGAACGGCCCGCGCCGCGCCGGGGCCGAACGCGCGGCGATCAACGCGCCGATGCAGGGCACGGCCGCGGACCTGATCAAGCTGGCGATGATCGCCGTGCAGGACTGGATCGAGAAAGATGGTCTGCGCACCCGCATGGTGATGCAGGTGCACGACGAACTGGTGCTGGAGGTGCCGCAGGACGAGCTCGACCTCGTCAAGCGGAAGCTGCCGGAGCTGATGGGGGGCGTGGCCACGCTGAAGGTGCCGCTGGTGGCCGAGACGGGCGTCGGGAGCAATTGGGAGGAGGCGCACTGAGCCTCCGCGCACCAGGCTTTCCGCGAACCTGGCGCGGTGTGAGAATTCGCCCTTTCTCACATTCGTGCCCGGTGCTGTTGGCGGGTTTTCGTTCACACATTCTCATCTTTAATAAAATGTGTCGAAAATAATGCGTTACACGCAACAAATTCTTCGGACACATATTTTCATTTAAGTCAATCCTCGCTAGACTCTGCCCAGCTGTTTCCTTCCAGTTAAGTTTTTGGGTTTGCAGAGTCTTCCATGTCACCGGATTCCGTTGCATTTCAATTGTCGGACGCGCACCGTCCGATCCGGCTGCGCCTGTCGAACGCACAAGGCGTCGCCGACGATCTTTTGCTCGTCAAGCACGTCAGCGGCAGCGAGTCGATCTGCGGCGGCATCGACTATTCGCTGCTGTGCGTGTCGCCGCAGGCGGGGATGGAACTCAAGCGGTTCATCGCCAACCCGGTCGAGCTGCAGTTCGTGACCGACACGGGAGGATTGCGCTCCGTGTGCGGCGTCGTCGCGGCGGCGGCGGAAGGGCAGGGCGACGGCGGCCTTGCCACCTACCAGCTCGTGGTGCGCGACGCGTTCTCCCTGCTGGACAAGACCTGCAACATGCGCGTGTTCCGCAACGCCAGCGAAGTCGACATCACCGACATCCTGCTCAAGGAATTCCGCCAGGCGAACCCTGTCGCGGCGCGCGCATTCGCCTATGACCTCGGCGGCCTGAAATCGTACCCGCAGCGTGAATTCACGATGCAGTACAACGAGTCGACGGGCGCGTTCCTGCGCCGCCTGTGGAAACGCCGCGGCATTGCCTGGTTCATCCAGCCGGGCGTGGCGAGCGAGCGCGGCAGTGACGAGACGCCGCTGCACACGCTGGTGTTGTTCGACGACGCAATGTCGCTGAAAAGGAACGCTGGTGGTGCCGTGCGTTTCCACCGCGACGATGCGACCGAAGTCCGCGACGTCATCACCGCCTGGCACGCCGTGCGCACGCTGACGCTGGGGAAGATCGGCCGCCAGAGCTGGGACTACGTGGCGTCAAGCCCGACGTCGATGCAGGAAAACGGCATGAACGACCAGGGCGAGCTGGGCAACCGCTTCGCCGCCAGCCTGGACGACTACCTGGTCGACGCGCCGCACCAGGGCGACGACGCGTCCGACTACCGCAGCCTCGGCCTCGCGCGCATGCAGCGCCACGAGTATGAGGCCAAGTACTTCCAGGGCGAGGGCAGCGAGCGCAACATGTGCGTCGGCCAGTGGAACACCATCGTCGACCATCCCGAACTGGACGGCCATCCCGAGGCCGAGCGCGACTTCGTCGTCACCGAACTGCGCGTGGAGGCCGAGAACAACCTGCCCAAGACGCTCGACGAACAGGCCCGGCGCCTGTTCTCGCTGAACCGCTGGCGCGACGACAGCACGGCATTGGCGCAGGCGAGCGCCGAGCGCGGCGTGCGCTACACCAACCGCTTCAGCTGCGTGCGCCGCGGCGTGCCGATCGTCCCCGCGTACGACCCGCGCGTGGACCTGCCGCGCACCGAACTGCAGTACGTGACCGTGGTCGGCCCGGTCAACGAAGAGATCCACTGCGACCATCTCGGCCGCGTCAAGGTGCGCTTCCCCGGCTGCCGCGACGATGACCACGCGCATGCCCATGGCGCGGGCGCGTCCGACAGCGACCGCGATTCGGCCTGGGTCCAGGTGGCGAACCCGTGGGCTGGCGACCAGTACGGCACGATCTCGCTGCCGCGCGTGGGGCACCAGGTGCTGTGCGCGTTCGTCGGCGGCGACCCGGACAAACCGTTGATCATCGGCCGCGCACACGGCGGCAAGACGCCGCCCCCGTCGTTCAGCCGCACGAGCCGCTTGCCGGGCGACCGCTACCTGTCGGGCATCGTCAGCCGCGAAGGCAAGTCGCAGCGCTACAACCAGCTGCGCATGGACGACACGCCGGGCGAGATCAGCGCCCAGCTGGAAAGCGTGCATGGACGCAGCCAGTTGAACCTCGGCTACCTGACACACCCGCGCCAGGACGGCAAAGCCGACCCGCGCGGCCAGGGCTTCGAGCTGCGTACGGATGACAGCGGCGCGATCCGCACGGCCAAGTCGCTATTGATCTCGGCCTGGAAACGCCTCGGCGCCGCCGGCACGCAACTGAGCGGCAACGAACACCTGGCCCTGATGCAGGACTGCCTGGACCTGTTCAAGACGCTGGGCGAATACGCCGCGCAGCACCAGGGACTGCCGGTCGACCCGGCGCCGCAGGACGGACTGAAAGCCGACCTCGAGGCGGCACCGGGCGCCCGCAGCGCGGACGTGGCCGGCGACGCCAGGCCGACCGTGAGCTTGACCGGCCCGGCGGGCATTGCGTTCAGCACGCCGAAGACGATCGTGAGCTACGCGGGCGTCAACCTGGACACGGTGGCGCAGCAGCACATGCAGCTGGCCAGCGGCAAGCGCTTCAACGTCAACGCCGGCAAGGGCATTTCGCTGTTTTCGCACAGCGACGGCATCACGCAGATCGCGCACAACGGCGAATTCACGATGCAGAGCCAGCACGACGACATGAAGCTGGTGTCGGCGAAGGACATCAAGGTCACGGCGGCCAAACGCATGATCGCGATGGCCGAGGAAGAGATGACCTTCATCGTCAGCGGCGGCGCTTATTTGCGGTTGAAGGGTGGCGACATCGAGATCGGCGGGCCGGGGAATCTGACCGTCAAGACGGCGGAGCATCACTGGAACGGGCCGGCCAGCGCAAAGACGGACATGCCGTCGTTCGATTCGGGAACGTTCGAGCGGACGCCGCGCCTCGTGCGGGCGACGGACGGCAAGCCCGTCGAGGGCATGCAGGTGCACATCGAGCGCGACGGCGCCGCACCGATCACGGGTGAGACCAATGCCGCCGGCGAAGGCCCGAAGGTCAAGGGCGATCGGCTGGAGCAGCTCAAAGTGACATTCAAGAAACTGTTGAAGTAGGCGGGAGCAGGGATGGAAGGCATGACAATGGACGACCCGACCGTGATCACGTTGGGCGACGGCAGCGGCAGCACGCTGCTGAACGAAAGCTACCTGGACGTGGTGATGCAGCTGCCGCTGCCGGGCATCGTGATCTTCGTGCACGGGGTGAATTCGGATGGCGAGTGGTTCCAGGCGGCGGAGCGTGGGTTGTGCGATGGCCTGAATAGGCGTCTCGCGCGCCGGGATTGGGAGATCGTTCACGCGAACCCGAAAGGAGGAAAGTTGTTGCCGGTCGAGTATCTGGATGATTTGACGGCGGACGGTTACCTGAATCCGGAAAAACAGCCGGACACTTTCATCGCGCCGAGTCCTCATTATTCACCCGTGATTCAGTTCCGCTGGGGCTATAAAGCGAGCGCCGAGGAGTTGCAGACCTATGGCGACGGCATTTTCCTGAACGAGCAGAATTACTGGGGCGGAGGCCCATTCGCCAATGGCTGCACGTCGCTGCCGGATCTATGGGGCCGCGGCCTGAACGACCAACTCTTCCTCTGGCTCCACGCGCAGCACTTGAACCCGACCAATGACCGCATGGTGTACGCCTGCCCGCCGCGTCCGTATTACGTGCTGGCCGCGTTGCGGCTCGCAAAGTTGATCAAGGCGATCAGAGAAAAGCAAGCGGACGTGCCCATCACGATCGTATGTCACAGCCAGGGGAACATGGTCAGCATGGCGGCGGCCTTCCTCGGCGACCGCATCGGCATGGTCACGGACGCGGCCGGCAATTCCCGCCGTTGCGTGGCCGACAGCTACGTGCTGTGCAATCCACCGTACAGCTTGCTGAAGAAGAACCTCGTCGAGGCATGGTCGGGCACTGAAATGGCGCAGGGGGAACTGCATTGGGGCCGGCAATCCTTAAATGCTCGCAAAATGACCCTGAAAGACTTTTTCGATATCATCCGCAAGCAGGCGGAAAATGCGCAAGCGCCAGACAAGATTGACGCGTTCATGAAGAACGAGGCGCACAAATTCTCGGCAGAAACGGATCGCGAGCAGTGGGGATATGGTCCGAACAAAACGAACCAAGGTCGCGTTACATTGTACTTCAATCCTCATGATCAAGTGATTTCGGCCAGCCCGGTCCAGGGAATTGGTTGGCGCGGGATGAGTAAAGACGAAATCGATGCGACAGGAGCGCATGGGGTGTTCTGCCAGCGTGTATTTGCCGAAAAATTTACGGTGGGAAAAGAAGGTCTCAAGACCTACCATTTCTGGAAAAACCACCACGGGAGTGGACTGAAGCCGGGTAGTCAGAATTTCTGGTATCCCGAATCGCCACGGGCAAAGTATGCGATCCAGAAAGGATTGGACGCGAACAAGAATTGGCTCGCCAAGGTGGCGACTGTTGCCACAGCACCGGTCTTTTATCTCGTGACGGCGCTCATCGACATCCGCATCAATGCCCTTCCGGACAACAATTGGGAGACACCGCTGGAGGCTCCAAAGCTACCTGAACCGTTCGAACCGAAGTCGAAACGTTTCGGAAAAATCGGCGATGTATTTGATGAAGGAACGGATGCGCCGGGGGCGAGCCGAGACCGGGAGCGTGTGCACGAAGAGGGCGATCCATACGCCACCGATAAAGGCAGCAAGGCAGAAGGGAACAAGGATACAGAAGCGTCGTTGCGCTATGAGCATCATGCGCTGTTGCGGATGAGGGCAAGGCGCGAAGACTTGCACCAGGATTCCGATGAAAGCAAAGGGCTGTATCGAAATTCGGAATTCGTCACTGAAGAAGATCATCCCGACAGAGCCAGCGATGCTTATAAGGCCTGGCGTACTAAAAAGATAAAGGAAACGCTGGCGGAGAATATCAAGGCGCCGGCAACCGATCACTCGTCGATCATGACGAATCCGGATCATGCCGAGAGGGCTTTGGCGTATGACATTCCGGTTGGGGTATGTCATATCGAAGGTGATGACATGCACCTTTTTCGGAAAATGGCGGACTGGCGATACCTGAAGGGCCTAAATAAAAATAATGAGGCGAGCCAATTTTTTGAATATTTCGGTTTTGGTATTTTTAAAGATGGGTCCGTTTATGAGTGGGCAAAAAAAGATGGCGAAGGAAAAATGCCGGCGGGAATTTTTAGTGAAACAAATATGTTTGGAATTTAATCGGATGGAAGGCGGCACATGCGTAATATAACAAGCACTCTGGTTCGTCGCATTCTATGCGCCACTCTAGCCTTTGTCATGGCATTGTTTATATCTCTCTGGATGACCTGGCGCGCTGACCCGGAGGCTGCACGGCCGCTTTCGAATAGCCAGATATTTACGCGCTTGTTTGCGGTGCCTGCTGCTTTTGCTGCGCTTGTGTTAGGGGTTGCGACGATGCTGTCTACGCGTYCTGCGCGTGCCGAAACCTTGCAGAAACCTGTAGTAACTGCGCAGAAATTAGGGCCATTCATGGCTCAAGTGGTGGGATTGCAATGGTTGAATCCGTTGCAACGCAGGGACTATCCGACCGAGTGGCAGTTGTTATGGACATTAGGTCTGGTTGGGCCAAATAAAAACGACGATATGGTTCGGGCAAAACCGGAAAAATATGGAAAATTACAGGCTGTTGGGTCAATCGCTGTCGGGAATGATGGAACGGAAACTTTTGAAGGATACCATGAAAAATATTTGGATGAGCTTGTAATTCCTTATCGAGATATTTACTTCATGGATTCCAATTATTTTTATAATGCTCACTCTAGGGAAGATAAAACAACCTGGCGCGAATTGGCGGGTATTCACGTCGAGTATGCTCTTCCGGAAGGAAAGCTCGACCCCGGTTCCGCTGCAAATTATACGCGACACATAATTGCTAAAGCGTTTGATATAGGTAATAAGTCATTCCCGAACTCCTGGACCCGCGGCACCCCGCCCGACGTACGTATCACCATGGGCGGCGCCAACGCCGGTTTTACGTCGCTGTCCGCCGCACTGGATTACCTGCAAGCCCACCCGAACGAAACGGTCTGGGTGATGAACTGGGACGCGCCGAGCCGCCCGAAAGACCGCCAGATCAACGAAAACATGGTGCAGTTGATCCTGTCCGGTCCCGACTTCAAGACGGATCGCGCTCCGCTGGCCTGGCTCGGCTATCCGGCCAGCGCCAAGGTGGCCGATTTCGACAGCGGCAACGACAAGCCGCCGCGCATCATCCAGGCATGGAAGGCTGCCGTCGAGAAGGCGGCGCACAACGCAGGCAAGCAGGCGACGGACGTCGGCTACGTCATCCACGACGCCAACAACAACGCGGCCAGCGCATCCGACCGCATCGCCGCGCTGGCGCGCACGGTGACCGAAGAGATGCCGGAACTGGACTTCATGAAGCAGGCGTTCAACACGCCGGCGCTGCTGGGCGAGATGGGCGCGGGCACGGCGCTGACGAACGTCGCGCTGGGCATCGCCTACGCCAACCACATCGGCAAGACCGTACTCGTCGGCGGCACGACCGACCAGGCCCAGCCGATCGCGACCGTGGTGGTGCCGCCCGCCGTCGTTCGGCCGATCCGGCCCGACGAGCCATGGTTCCGGGCGCGCGGTGAGAATGCGGCGCACCTGGCTTGGTGGGGCATCCGTCACGACGTCAAGGATACGACGCAGGGCTATTCCCGCTGAAAAGGTACCGCATGCGCAAAGTCATCCGCCTCAACGACCCGACCTCGCACGGCGGCAAGGTCATCACGGCGGCAGCCAACAGCAAGGTGCTCGGCGTGGCCGTCGCGCGCAAGGGTGACCGCTGCCTGTGCCCGCTCAAGGGCCACGAGAACTGCGTCATCGTCGAGGGCGATCCGAACGTGATGATCGACGGCGTGCCGGTCGCGTTCGAGGGCCATGCGACGAGTTGCGGTGCCAAATTGATCTCGACCGTGGGCACCAGTGGACGTAACTGATCAGGCCCCGAGGAATTCGTCGGTCAGTCGCGCGACTGCAGTCGTCGTCAACAGGTCGTAGTGCGTCGTTCCGGGCACGACGGCCAGGCGGGCTACTGCGCGCAATGAGCCGTCCAGCCCCGCGTCGCGCCGGCCCCCGCCGAAGGCCCGATAGAACTCGACGATGTGTTCCAGCGTGACCGCATCGGCGTCCGCGAACACCAGCATCGTCGGCGCCCGAATGGCGCCCGTCTGCGGCATCCAGTCGTAATCGCGGCTCTGCAGCTCGCCCATCTTGCGGAACGACGTCTCCCAATTCACCTCCGGATACAGCGCACCCAGCGGCGACTGCGCGACCTGGGCGCCGATTTGCGCGGCGTGCGTGTCCATGTGGTCGAAGGCGGTGCGCACTTCCGGATAAAAGCCGGCGCGCCTGGCCGCTGCCGAGACGACGATCAGCCGGTCGACGACGTCCGGATGCCGGATCGCCGTCTGCAGCGCGACGCCACCCCCGAACGAATATCCCAGCAGGTCGGCCTTGCCCAGGTCGAGTGCGCGGATGACCGCCGCCACGTCGTCCGCCAGCGTCTCGAAGCGCAGCGGGCGGTGCGTGTCAGGTGTATGGCCGTGGCCTTGCAGGTGGATGGCGATCACGCGGCGGTTCGCGGCCAGCGCGGCGATGTTCGGGCCGAACGCTTCGCTGGCCATGATCCCGCCGTGCAGAAGCACGAGGGGCTTGCCGGTTCCTTGTTGTTCGACATGGATCTGTACGTTGTTAACGGTGACACGTTGCGGTTTGCTGGTATTCATGCGGGCTCCTGTCATGATTGAGGACGTTGCCGAACTGACTGGCATGCAGAATACAAGCTCATATTATGTTGTCAAACATATCTTGTTCATTATCGTATGCTAAATGGATAGTGGTGTTAACGCGACTACGAATTGCTACAGGTGTAAGCAGACGTAAGCAATGTGCGTTGCCTAACACATAAATTTCCTTTTGGAATGTAAATTGAAATGAACCACTCAACGTGAAGTGGGCATTCTCAAAGGCATCCATGAACAAGACATTCCACCAAGCTGGGCTGCTGGCAGGCAGCGCTCTGATCGCAACCACTCTCGTCGCCTGTGGTGGCGGCGGCGGCTCGTCCACGCCGACCACGACGGCATCCACCGGCACGCTGAGCGTCGCCCTGACCGATGCGCCGGCCTGCGGCTTCGACCAGGTCAACGTCACCGTCAACAAGATCCGCGTCAATTCCAGCGCCAGCGCGAGCGATACGGATGGCGGCTGGACCGACATCACGCTGAATCCCGCCAGGAAGATCAACCTGCTGAACCTGACGAACGGCGTGCTCGACACCCTCGGCCAGGCCGACCTGCCGGCGGGCCATTATTCGCAGCTGCGCCTCGTGCTGGATGCGAACACCGGCACCGGCCTGGCCAACTCGGTCGTGCCCACGGGCGGTACCGAACAGACGCTCACGACGCCGAGCGCTGTCCAGAGCGGCATCAAGCTGGTCAATGAATTCGACGTGGCCGCCGGCCAGAAGGTCGACCTGGTGCTCGACTTCGACGCCTGCAAATCCGTCGTCACGCAAGGGAAGGGCAAATACCTGCTCAAGCCGGTCGTGAAGGTCGTGCCGGTGGCGGCAGTGGGCATTTCCGGCGTCGTCGCCACCTCGCTGCTGGGCAGCCACGTCGTCGTGTCGGTGCAGCAGAACGGTACGATCGTCGCGTCCACGGTCCCGAATGCGACTACCGGCGAATTCTTCCTGTCGCACCTCGCGACCGGCAACTATGACGTCGTCGTCACGGCCGACGGCCATGTCGCGGACGTGATCGGCGCGGTGCCGGTGGCAAGCGGCAGCACGGTGGTGAGCACGGCCGGCGCGCCGCTCGACCTGCCCGTCAGCGCGACGAATTCGATCGCGGGCACCGTCACGCTGCCGGCGAACGCCACCGAGGCGGCGTACGTGTCGGCGAAGCAGACGTTCGTGGCGGGACCGACCGTGACCGTCAAGTATGCGGGTGCCGACATCTCGACCGGCGCCTATACGATCGCGAACCTGCCGGTCACGGCGCCCCAGTACGCGGTCTACAGTGCGACGCTGCCCCTGACCTTTACCCCGGCCACGACGGTGCTGCCGGGCGTCGGCAAGTACCGCGTCGAGGCAAGCGGCACGGGCTATACGACCGGTGTGATCAATACCGTCGACATCTCGACCGCCAACGCGACCGCGGTCAACTTCACGCTGGCGCCGTAAGCGTCCTGGCGGCGGCAAGCGTGCGCCGGGCGGCGCTGTTAAGATAGCAAGCCTTTCATGATTGAACGAAGGAAGGCAATGAACGACAACGCCAGCCCCGGCGCCGGCTTCGCGGCCGCCGCCCAGCCCGTCGCGGCCCAGTCCGTGATCCATACCGATACCGAAGGCCTCTCCGCCGGCATGGTCGAGCTGACGGTCGACGGCCAGGCGGTGCCCCTCTACCACGCCCGCCCGGCCGGGCAGGACAAGCTGCCCGTGATGATCGTCGTGTCGGAAATCTTCGGCCTGCACGAACATATCGCCGACGTGGCGCGCCGCTTTGCCAGGCAGGGCTACCTGGCGCTTGCGCCCGACCTCTTCGTGCGCCAGGGTGATCCGTCCACCATTCCCGACATTCYGACCCTGATGGCTAGAATCGTCCGCAAGGTGCCGGATGCCCAGGTGATGGCCGACCTCGACGCCTGCGTGGCCTGGGCCGCGCACAACGGCGGCGACGTCGACCGTCTCGGCGTCAACGGCTTTTGCTGGGGCGGACGCATGACGTGGCTGTACGCGGCGCACAACCCGCGCGTGACGGCCGCCGTGGCCTGGTACGGCAAGCTGGTGGCCGATCCGAATCCGCCGGGCCAGCCGCGCCACCCGGTCGACATCGCACCCACGCTCACCGTGCCCGTGCTCGGCCTGTACGGAGCGCGCGACACCGGCATCCCCGTCCACACCGTCGAACAGATGACGGCCGCCCTGGGCCAGGGTATGAGCGATTCCACGATCGTCGTCTACCCGGACGCCGGCCACGCCTTCCACGCCGACTACCGCCCCACCTATAACGCGAAGGATGCCCGAGACGGCTTCGCCCGCGCGCTGGCCTGGTTCCGCGAGCACGGCGTCGGCTGACGGCTCAGCGCCGGGAAGGTACAATCAGCGGTTTGCGTCCGCTGCGCGTACCCGCGCCTGTTGTAGGGTGGGCGGCCCCCGCCCACCAAAAGTACGCGTCTCGGTAACGCATGGTGGGCACAGGGGTGCCCACCCTACTGGGATAGGCTCTAAGTACGGGCTCCAAGAAGAACAAGAGGCTTCACCATCGATCCGATTCTCATTTCCATCCTGCTGGCCACGGGCCTGGCGGGCGTGGTCAGCATCACGGCCGCCGCGGTGTTTTCCTTCACCTTGCTGGCGAAGGTCGTCGAGCGCATGGTCAGCCTGTCGGTCGGCATCATGCTCTCGACGTCCCTGCTGCACGCACTGCCGGAAGCGTTCGAATCGAAGGCCGATCCGCGCACGCTGTTCGCCACACTGCTGGCCGGCCTGCTGGCGTTCTTCCTGCTGGAGAAGGTGGCGCTGCTGCGCCATTCGCACCACCACGAGGGCGACGGACACCATCACGCCCATGGCCACGACGCCATGCAGGCAGGGCGCGCCGGCTGGATGATCCTGATCGGCGACGGCATGCACAACTTCACGGACGGCATCCTGATCGCGGCCGCCTTCCTCGCCAATCCGCAACTGGGCATCGTCACGGGCGTGGCCATCATCGCGCATGAGATCCCGCAGGAGATCGGCGACTTCATCGTGCTGCTCAACGCCGGCTTCTCGCGCGTGCGCGCCTACGTGTTCAATTTGCTGTGCAGCCTGCTGGCCGTGCTGGGCGGCGTACTCGGTTATGCGACGCTGGACCGCGCCAGCGACCTGATTCCCTACGTGCTGGTATTCGCGTCGTCGGGCTTCATCTACATCGCCGTCAGCGACCTGATGCCGCAGATGCAGCGCCGCGCCACCGTGCGCGAGTCGATCCCGCAGGTGCTGCTGATCGGATTGGGCGTCCTGATCGTGCTGTTCTTGACGCACGGGCATTGAATAGATACGGATCGCGGCCCGCCGGCCCCGTCCTTGCGCCGTTCAGTTGACATTTTGATTCCTTGCATCCTATGCTGGGCCGTAAGCTGAACGGAGGGAATCATGACAAGGTTCGTGAATCAACTGCTGGTGGCGCTACGCGAAAAGCCGACGCGTTTCGGCTACGTCCTCATGGCCCTCGTACTGACGGTCGTCCTGTTCACGCTGGCCGATTTCCTGCCGGCGCCCTATGACTTCAGCCACTAAGAATCTCTCCCCGTAGGGTGGGCACGCCGTGCCCACGCGGACGTTTGCGATGTGTTGGCGTCACGCGTGGGCACAGGGGTGTGTTCAGCACATAGACATGGGTAACACTTGTCTAGAGACATAGGTAACACCTTTTATGATCATTGCACAGCTAACAATCGGAGCGTGCAATGCCTTGGAAGGAGAGTTCCCGAATGTCTTCTCGTCTTGAATTTGCTCGCCTGGCGACTGCACCTGATGTGAATATGCAGGCCCTTTGCCAGTCTTTCGGCGTCAGCCGTAAGACTGGCTACAAGTGGCGTGATCTGTATTTGAAACATGGTACAGAAG